>CALIEE010000001.1 GCA_938022485.1 uncultured bacterium
TGTGCTTTTACACTCTGTTGGAGGAAACGAAGAAACTGAAATAACAGTAGGAACTCTTAAAAACGACCTAGAGGTTGGAGATAAATTTCTCCTTTGCTGCGATGGGCTTACTAACCACGTAAGCGATCAAGAAATCGCTGACGTTATGGCCTCACTAGGAGCGGATGACGCAGTTCAATGCCTCCTTAGCCTTGCCAATCATCGAGGTGGGTCTGACAATATTACAGTAGAAATTGTAGAGGTCCGTGACTCTGAAGGACACCACGCTAACTCTCCAGATTTGAGCGCTGGTCAATTTACCGCGGTTTTCTCAAGAGCACTGGAAGAGGAATTCAAAGATATTATTGCACCCTATTGCGAGCATTTATCTGAAATCCCTGCTGGTAATCTAACCTCTGAAGTCCTTGTTCCAGTAGACACCCCTACTCCAAAGCTTTTTGAAGCGGCTTCGCTAAGCTTTATTCTGGAAGAAAACAAAGAAGAGACTGTTAGTAAGTCCGAGAGTCAATCAGAAAAGCGAGAGCCTTCTGTTGAAGCAAACCCAAGCTCCGAGTCTAAACAGGATCGAGAAGGAATTGCATTCGACACGATGATTTTCGAAGGAGATAGCATAGACGACATTCTCGAGTTGAGAGAATTGTATTTTCAAGCCAAGTCTATGGGCAAGAACAAGCTTTCTGAGGTTCTCGCCGAGGCCGCTGGAAACCCAGATGGTACCGGTAGCCGCTCAGGCCGTGGAATGTTCTTCAATGCAGCAATATTTCTATCAGGTGGACTTGCAGTTTTCTTTTTGGGACAAAAAGTTCCAGAATGGACTGCTACGGATACTCCAGAGACTGTAATAGCTAATAACAGCTCTGAACAGTTAGCCCTCAACAATGGATTTGAAGCTTCTCCGACAAGCACTAGGGGATCAACCTCGTCTTTGCAAGACATAACAGTTCCAGCTCAAACAATTGAAAGACCTTCAGCTACAAACGAAGCTGATACAGCTTCCAGTGTAGCCGCTGCCGAAAAAGCAAAGGTGCAACTAGATAATAAGGCAGAACAGACTCTAAGTAATGCTCAAAAAACAATTAAAGAACCACTTCCTGAAAGCTTAGATACAGCTTCTTTCAAAAAAGGAGTTAAGGGAACTGAATCGGAACAGCAACTGGCTTTAGCCAAAGCTCGACAGGCGGAAATAGAAAAAAGAGAAGCTGCTGAGAAGATTGCTCTTGCTAAGGCTGAAAGAGAGGCCGCTGCCCAGGCTAAAAAAGAGGCTGCGGAAAAAGTTGCTCTAGCGAAAGCCGATAAGGAAGCTGCTGCAAGAGCAGATAGAGAAGGTGTTGAAAGAAGAATTACCAGAAGTAAGTTAGACCAAGAATTGGCTAATATCGAAACTTCAATTAGAACACTTAAGCAAGAAATTGCCTCTACCAAAAAAGCAACAACCAGGACTGTAAAAAAATCTTCTTCTAATTCGGGCGAAGTTAAGGCGATAGAATCCAAAATTGCAAAAAACAGACGTGAGCTAAGTAAATGGAAAGGTTTTCAGTCTAATGCTTCTAGTGGAGATATTCAGACATTAGCTGCCCAGGTGGCTCCTATCTCTAGCCAGGTTAAGACTACACTAGCGGAGCTTAATCAGAAAAACAGTGAGCTAGCTGCTCTTAACAGACAAATCAAAAAAGGCACAAATTTCGCGCTTAAGAAAAAGAAGAAAACTCTAGAGGCTCGACTTGCTTTAACTAAAAAACAGTTAAGACAGAGGGTAAACAGTGGAGCTTCTAACAGAGTTGCTTCCTTGGAAAAAGATTCCAGTCGGCTACAAAGTCAATTGGCCGCTGCTAAAAAGAACTCTAAACCAAGAAAGCCTAGGCAAAGCGCAGCCAACAAAGCTAAAATCAACAAGCTAAATGCTGAGCTTAAGCAGTTGGAAAACAAACGATTAAACGTAAAGAATCAAATTAAGAGTATTCGCTAAGCCTTTAATCAAGGCTTTGCAAAAACTCTTTTTCAGACACTATCTTAATTCCTAGTTTTTGAGCTTTTGTTAACTTAGAGCCTGCTTTTTCGCCAGCAACTAAAATAGTTGTTTTCGAGCTAACAGAGGAGAGCACCTCTCCTCCTTGAGCTAGAATAATAGATTTAGCTTCTTCTCGAGAAAGTTCACTAAGCGTTCCGGTTAGGACAACTCTCTCCCCACTAAACACTCCCCCTTCAACAACCTTAACCTCAAACTCACTAATAGTGACCCCATAGGACAATAGATTCTCAACAAGCTCGAGGTTTTCCCTAGAAGCAAAGAACGCAGTTACACTTTCAGCAACTTTTGGTCCCACATCTTCCAACTTTTCCAAGTTTTCAGAACTCATCTTCATAAGCTTAGTGATACTTCCTGCTGCTGCTGCTGCGATAGTTTGGGCAGTACTTTGTCCAACATGACGAATTCCCAAAGAGTAGACAAAACGATCCAACTCAATCCTCTTACTATCTTCAATAGATTTTAGGATATTGTTCGCTGACTTATCACCCATTCGTTCCAGATTGATCAGACTACCAAGCTCGAGCTTAAAAATATCAGCCGGTGTAGCAATCAAACCATTACTAAGTAACTGTTCTAAAAGCTTCTCCCCCACACAGTCGATATCAAAGGCTCTACGACTAACAAAATGCTTAAGCTGCTCGATTACTTTGGCCGGACAACGATCATTTGGACAGCGCAATGCGACATCACAATTTGAATCTTTTACCACCGTAGTTCCACACTCCGGACAAAATGAAGGAAGTTTAAATTTCCTCTCTGAACCATTGCGTTCAGCGGTCAAAACCGA
Organism: uncultured bacterium; assembly: GCA_938022485.1. Lineage (GTDB taxonomy): Bacteria > Bdellovibrionota_C > UBA2361 > SZUA-149 > CALKYB01 > CALKYB01. Next base: position 2,817 of record CALIEE010000001.1, read on the forward strand.
GACTACTGCTGGAATAACATCACCCTGTCTCCTAACAACTACGCGGTCCCCTATCCTAATATCCTTACGATCGATCTCATCCTGATTATGTAGTGTTGCTCTCTTCACAGTGACACCACCAATTTCTACAGGATCTAGCTCTGCCACAGGCGTAAGTGTTCCGGTTCGACCCACTTGGGTGGTTATAGAAATCAGAGTTGAAAAACCTTCTTCGGGGGCAAATTTTAGGGCCACAGCCCATCTGGGACTACGTGAACGCTCCCCTAATTTAAGTTGATCCTCAAGGGAATTAAGCTTAACCACTGCTCCATCAATTTCAAAAGGCATCGAATCTCGATCAAGTTCAGTTTGCTTAAACCACCTCTTAATCTCTTCAATGTCATTTGACACCAATGAACCCACCTGCACTGGAAACCCAAGCTTCCTCAAGAGTTCAATGGATTTAGATTGAGTTAGTGGAGGTAAATCATATTCTGAGGTTAAGGAATAGGCGAAAAAACCCAGCGGGCGCTCAGCAGTGATTGAAGAATCGAGCTGTCGCAAACTTCCCGCAGCAGCATTTCTAGGATTAGCAAATGTGCTCTCTCCCTCTGATGCTCTTTTCTGATTAAGCTTTTGAAAGTCATCTTTAGCGATTAGAACTTCCCCCCGCACTTCAAAACTTTTGGGCAAAGACTTGCACTTAACCTTTTTGGGGATACTGGAAATCGTTCGAATATTTTGAGTTACATTTTCTCCTACTAGACCATCACCTCGGGTGGAAGCTACTGCAAGTTCCCCATTTTCATAGACAAGTTCAACCCCAAGACCATCAAATTTATACTCTGCAAAATACTCAGCTGCCTCCTGCCCCAAGGAAGCGAGCGTCCTAAGGTGGAAAGCATCAAACTCTTCAAGATTTAAAGCATTCTGAAGCGATAACATTGGCACACGATGAGCTACTTCAGAAAAAGGTGTGTTAAGCTCAGAGCCAACCTTAGAAGTTGGGCTATCTTTAAGTTTAAATTCGGGATGATCTCGCTCGAGCTCTTCTAACTCCCTAAAGAGAGAGTCATACTCGGCATCAGAAAGCCTTGGGCTATCCTCTTGGTAGTAGGCCCGGTTGGCATCCTTAATCTGCTCAACCAGCTCTTCGATCCGCCTAGAAATTTTTTTCTGAGCTGACAAACTAGACAACCTCTTTAAAACCTTCAGCCTCTAACGACGAAGAAG
>CALIEE010000002.1 GCA_938022485.1 uncultured bacterium
TAAACGGCGACCGTTTGTATGTTCGAATTGTCCTCAAACAGAACAATCTCTAAGAGGTTTTAAATTTAGTAGTTTAACTAGTAAGACCAGCAGGTTTTCTAAACCGAGCCAGCTGGTCCTCTGATTGCAAAAATAGTCCAATAACTATTAATAGGTCAAAATGAAGTAAATAGAGTATCTAAATACTTCATTTGATTACTGAGGTGAAAAAACTCAACCATGTCCATAAGAATATTTACAATTTATTCAGGCTTTATTTGCTCTCTAGCAATTTTTATATTCCCCTGCTTTGCCCAAAGCACACCTGAGCCTGAGTTACTTTTACCCGGCTCTTTTCACGGTGATGAACTAACAGGCAAAACTGGCGAAACATGGGTTGCCCTGATTGAGACAGAAAAAGGCTTCGAGCTAAGAAATGTAACTGTCTCGGTAGAAGCAACTCATGACCCATTAAACGATGAGAAAGAATCTGATAAGTCAGGAAAAATCGTTTCCGTTGCAGGTACAAAAGACCAAAAAGCTCCCTTATTTTTACTGAGAAACCTACCTGGCACTAAGCTAGGCCCAGTCAAAATGGTAAAGAAGGAAAAGATAGACCTTTACCCGGGTAAAAGCCTGGGATTTCCCGCAGGGAATGCTTATCTATATTTACTGGTGACTGGTTTAGCCAAAAAAAGTTCGAGTGGCGAAATCGGGTTTAAAGACTACCAAGTAAGCACTCAACTGGGTGATAAGAACACCTTACTATTTGAACACAAAGCTCCTGACCTCGATGGTGGGGTCCCTTCCCTCCTCTGGTCTGGAGATATAAATGGAGATGGAATACCTGATTTTCTCATGTCAACTTCAGGTAAATACAGTGCTATGGAATGGACTCTTTTCTACTCCGACAAAAACGAACAAAGTTTCAAAAAAATAAGTTTCTCCTCTTATAGTTGCTAGAAAACTCAGGCAATCATTTAGTGAACATGGTCACAATAAACTGGGCCAGAATCTATAGTGTTATTGTTTTCGATTACAACCCAGCGAGACCTACTTCTTTCCGCAGCATTGGGGTTAATCACCATATTGCGGTCAACCCCAATTCCTCGACACCTAGCAGAGCCAGCTGTATTGTTTCCTGACATTCTATTATTGGATACCGTTAGTCTCGTTGGGTTCCCTCCACCTGCCTGATTCCAGGCATGATCATCAAATACCATAGCACTTCTGCTCATGCCTCGAATATCATTATTTCGAACAACCGCATTAGTCGAGCCATTAACAATATCTACCCCATGCTCTTTACCACCGACTAAGGTATTATTCTCAACAAGAATATTATCGCAGTCATTAACAGCAACAACACCAGAACCTGCATTTGTTGATCTAGAGTTTCTTACGGTGAAGCCGCTAATCCCAATACAGGTAATGGCATGATCTCCACCTGCTCGGTCATTAGCTCTTCCATTTACCGTTAGTCCATCAATAACAACATTAGAGCTTCCATTTGCAGCCCATATAGCCTGTCTTAAACCTGGGTCCTGACCAATGTTTTGAATAGTTCCTCCCAAAATTGTTGTATTCGCAGAACTATGAATTCCAAGACCTATTCCAGCCGCATTCTGGATAGTTACGTTTTGAAACCTCGTATTATTGCTGCCCGTGATCAGTACTGTAATCTCCCTAGCTGCAGTATTACCCCCATCAAAGATTAGATTATCTAATCTAAGATTCTGACTTCTATTAATGGCTACTCCACGACGAGGATCAGTCATTCTGATAATCGGAGGATTGGCAGCATTTACTCCCCTAATAGTAATATTCTTGTTGATTACAAGTGTTCCAGAGGTGCTGTAATTACCGGAGTTCAGGCAGAGAGTCTGGCCTCCAGAAGCTCCGTTTATAGCCCCCTGAAGTCCACCACCTGGGTTGATTGTGGTATTACAATTACCACCGCTAGCTACAACAGGTGCTGGCGGTGTTACTGGCAAGGGAGCCGGTAACGGAACAGCTGGGGTTGTAGAAGCTGGGGGCTGTTGAGGTTGAGAAGGACTACTAGTCACTACTGGACTACTGCCTCCACCCCTTATAGTTTGTCCGGAACATATCCAACCTCCATTAGCAGGATCACAATCGTGTCCAGCAGACTTATCGTAAACTCCACACTCTCTCTCGAAAGCAGCCTTTGCAACTCCCAAACTAGGGCCTGATGTCTGACAGGCTGTGGGACGTGAAATGGTCACAGAAGGAGTATTACTTACCGTGGGTTGAGATTGAATTGTTGGTTGAAGAGTAGCTGGTCGAACCGCTGGTCGTTGAGGCACTGTTTGTTGAGGCTGGGCTTGTTGAGGCTGGGCTTGTTGGGAAGGTGGTTCTTGAGGAGCAGGCTGCTGGACAGGTGTAACTTCACTCGCGTCTGAGAAGCAAATCCATCTAGTTCCTACCCTGCGACAGTCGTTACCGTCACTCCTACTAAAAGAGCCGCACTCTCGATTGAAAGCTAAAATTGCCCCAAAAATATTTGAAGCCGAAACCTGGCAGCCAGTGCCAACAAAGTTTTGAGAAGGCTGGGCTGCGACTAAGTTTGGAAAGAATAGAGCAAGAGAGAGAAATAATTTAAAAAATCTGGCTCCAGTAATTCTTAGTTTCATCTTAAACGGCCCTTTGATAGTGAAGGAAAAAGTCTGGCTTTTTTAAAATACACTGTAAATACAGGTAGATAAAAGCCAAGTAGAATCAAGGTCTACTAGGTAGTTATGAGAAATAATCGAGCTGATGTGCTGTCAATTATTCCTCTACTCATTGCTATTCTGGTCCTTGTTGAGCTGGAAATCGTTGGCTGCTGGCATGCACTCGGAACCTCAAAGACTGAGCTTAATGAGCTTCTATATACTGAAAGCTAAACTAAACTTTCGAAAAGAACGGAATTTAAAGTGGTTTCAATCTATAAGGAAGCGGGAAGTGAAAGACCTATCAACTCTGGATCTTAAACCTCCTACTTCGTAAAATTTATAACTCAGGCTTTACACTTGAGTTTAAGTTTTACTGCTAGCTCTGCCAATCTTTTATTGTCTTTGGGAAAAGGAATTAATTCTTCTTTAGCAATAATTTCCATAATTATCGCTGCTTGCTCAAATCGATGGGCAACGTTTCCAGAGCATTTATCTGGAAGTACTGCTCCATACCTTTCACGATCAACAGCCGTCAAAAGACATGCAATTCGGTTGGGATTAGAGATGGCGCCATATGATGGCCAACCAAATAATCTACCCATGATTCCGCCGTTTAAAACTAAACAAGATTGGCGCTTCAATGGGCTCATTCTAATCTCAAAAGGCTCAATGTTTTCACAAGGGGAGTTTTCACAAATGATCTCACCAACTCACGCAAGGCGTTTTTGAAAGTCAGGTCCAACACCGGGCCAGATTCCTGCACCATTGCCATAAGTGTTTGAGGGATCGAAAAAAATAAATATCTTTTTTTGTTCCGCCTGCGCCGGAGCAAAAAGGGAAAATAGAATTAATGCTAGCAAAATTAGCTTATTCAATGGTCTCTCCAGGTAGAAGCAACTCAAGGACAGAGCTGCGAGTAAAGAACAGAGTACTTAAAAGCACTCAAGAAACGCTGCAACTAGATACATCAAAGCTGCTTCAGACTGGAGAGGTATAAAACCTCATTGCCTCTCACTACCCGAATCGTAGAATATCAAAAAAAGGGTAATTTATAAACTCAGCTAGGGCTTCCACGCTGAGATGAACTTATTTCAAATATAGAATTATCAGCTCAACCAAAACGCTTTACTTACAATGAATATCCTCACCCTGCTTCACTTCCGCCTCTATCGAAGTGGCTGTTGGCGTCACTCGCACCAAGGTGATCAATTTGTCAGGATTGTTTTCGTTCCAGGTATGAACTTCTTCTTTAAGCACATGGCTAGATCCCATCGAAACAAACTTCACTTCTCCTCCACCTTCTCCTACAAGGTTAACTAGATGTTGTTCTCTTTTATCCGAAATCTCTTTAAATCTTGGGTCATCAACTTCGATACATGGCTCTTTCTTCAGTAGACTTGTGCTTGCCTTTTGAAGCTCTGGATCTTCTCCGGCTAGGACTTCCATTTTCCCCTGCGCGGCTCTTTCAATAAACTTATCGTAAAGAGCATCTTCTGCTAGAGACTCTTTCACCCCCTGGTAGCGTTGAACTATTTTTAGCAAATCAATCTGCTCCGAAGTTAAGCCTCTCATTAAACCCTGCCTCAGTAACTGGGCGGTAGCTTCTGAATCTTTTAATTCGGGGTTTGCACTTATTACCTGCTCAGCGTATTGGCCTACTTCCTTGATGTAGTTGAATCTTTCAACATATCCAGCAGCAATCTCTGGTGTCATTCCATCAAGACGTATCTTATCGACTTTCATAGCCTCAAGAATCTCTGCAATTTGCGCCTGAACTTTTTCAGCCTTATCAGCTACTTCTACTCCCACTAGGTCAGCCAAGTCTGCTCGATCGTGGTACTGCTCGATATTAACCAGTACAGTTTGAATATCCCCTCCTTGTTCAGGATGGTGCCACTCCACTGTGGCAGTTTCAGTAGTTAAACTACCAAGCCTCGCCAATAGTTCTGGAGAATATCTATTTAGTTGTAGTGATTGCGACTCAGCAGTTTTGGCGTCTGTAATTGCAGTCTCTGGAGTAGATGTTAGATCTTCGGTTTGAGTTTGGGCCTGGGCTAGTAAATTCGACATAAAAACCTCTATTTTTTTAAACCTACCTGCATTTCTATTATGAGAAAATTCAATAGAAACGTATCCTAATTTTACTAAATATTAGTTTTGTTTACTTAGCGGCGCTTTGATTCTCTAAGGCTCTAAAAGCTTAGATATCCAGACCCCTAAATTTCGAAATATGATGCCTAAAGTTAAATCTCGAATCATTCGAACTTGTTAGCAAAATATTTTCAGGCCTATTCAGTGGTTTTCAAGAAAAAGTAGAGGGGTCGATCATCCAAGGAGGGTAGACAAATGGATCAATTAGTTTCTGATTTTCTATTAGTAAATCGACGTTAAACCACTTAACCAATATAGCTAACCAAAGTAACTACCCATAATGTCTTGGTTAATATATTGGCTAACTCTCTTTTAGTGTCTTCTCTAAAGTATTTAAGTCTGAGGTTTGAGTCTTGAGAATATCTCAGCTCCATACTTCTGTGGTTATACTTCTCTGGTCATCGAGTGCGAGTGATACCGGACTCAGGCACTTTAGCCTTGAGACCTATAACATTGAAATTTTTACTGCTAACATATAGATTAGGTGGGTTTGCTCGCTAAAATTATTTTCTAAAGTAGAATTCCAGACTTGCCATGCGATATCGAGAATGTTCGCTATCTCATGGTCAAGATTGGTAGTTAAAAGGTTTTTGTCGGTACTCTCTTGTGAGTGGCTAGATCTTCAATCAGTTTTCCTGGAGATCTCGCCATTCACAACCACCCCAAATTGGGGGGAGTATCTTTATGACAAATAGTACACTTAAACCGAAGGTAGGTCTTTGTGGATCCGGCGCAATTGGGACGTTTTACCTGGGACCACTAGGTAGAGCAGCAGAAAAAGGTCTAATCGACCTATATGTGTTCACAACACCAAGGCACATTCAACCTCTCACAACTTCTATTCTAGTTGAGGATCTGAAAGGCAATTCAATCCAAGTTGACTCAGCGAAAGCAGGCATAACCCTGATTGATAACACCCAACCTTGGCCTTCAGAGATCCCTGAGTTCGATTGGATTGTGGATGCGACCAATGTAGGCACTTGGGACTCGGACCAAATTAACAGATTAGGGGATCAACTGGCAGAGGATGGTTTGTATATGCCATTAGTAAACGGCTTGCCGTTTACATTGAATCTAAAGGCAAGCGAACCTTTTTTTCCTGCAGACCCAACTGGACACCTGTTTGACGTGTTCAGAGATCGCTCAGTGGTTGCAGTTGTAAATACTGCCGCAGGATTGCAGGATCCTGGACGAGTTCTTCTTAAGGGCAGTCCCAAGCTCGAGATTGGCTTAATCTCCGGTAAACAGGACCCTAGACTAGAGAAATTTGCCGGCATAGTTAACCAGTTCGGGGAACCACTTGGAGCTACCTGTGTAGTTCGCCACCGCTCTGCCAAAACTAATGACATTATGAGTTATGTCATTATGAAGTGGGTGAGTAATTTTTTGAGCAACGCCCTCGCTACTATCCATGGAGGAGTGCGACTTTGCGATCTTTCGAAAACGCTTGAAAAGGATCTTTTCAATTATCCAGATCTGATGAATTTGGTTGGTAAAGAAATTTCAGAAGAAATGAGACGCCGTGGACATTTAGTCATGGAGGTCGACTGGCCTAGAAAAGCAGAAAATGTAGGCAAGTTGAAACATGTACCCAGCACTGCAGTTGCAGCTCTCGACAAAAATGTAAAACCCGAAGCCGTAATATTTGATTCGGCCAGAGAGATTGCACTAGGCAATGGAAACATGCCGTGGACTATTTATGTGCTGGGTCAGTTTCACAGCAAGCTAATCAGTCTTGGTCTTGCTGATTGATGTAACATTAAAGTCGTCAAATCAAACCTTGCAAAATAATTGCAGGGTTTGATTTTCTTTTAATTTTGGTTGAGAACGCTACCTTTCCTGACCATTTTTTCTAAAAGTTCTCACAAAAATTGTGATCATAAGCTGATACACCTTAGGGCATGGGCTCTGGAAAATTTCCCAAAAGAATGACTGTTATCTGCTCAAACCTTAAACTACGTATCGAATATCTTTCGATCTATAAGGAGCTTTGTGTTCAAGCACAGGAGATCTATAGAAAGTGGAAGAAGGGACTGAGCAAACCTTGCCATACCTCCGGGAATGTTTGCTCCAGCTACAGCTGTTCTAGCCTGGGCTATTCCACCCGATATTTAGATACCGAGTTAAAGGAGTTCTGACAGAGGTTATATTCGATAGCCAACTCTGGCCCCTGTACGACAATCAAAAAATACCAAGGTTTTCTACCCAAATCTCCATCTCACCGCCCCCACTCAACGAAAAAACACTTTTCTTCTCCAAACCTGTATCAAAACTAACTGTATTACTCTCAATTCTCAGGTCCTACTACTTTCGACATTTAGGTAGGAGGGCAACAGTTCAAAACAAGCTCTTCCAGGCTATCTTTTTCTATATTTCGCCAAGGCAAAAAAGAATGTTAGTTTTCCCTAAAGATAGGAGGCCAAGTGTCTTTTGAAGCTTAATAGAGTTTAGTTTTCAACTGGGCCTTTTTTATTGATAACTATTGAGGAAATTAAAATGAAAAATCTTTTGGCAATATTAACAACACTAAGTTTGTTGTTTGCAAACGTAGCGACAGCAGCGGACAATTTTGCTCTGCCAGCAATAAGTGGCTACGACGTGGTTTCTTACTTCACAAAAAATGAAGCCGTTAAAGGAAATGGATTTAATACGTCAGAACATGATGGACAAACTTATATTTTCTCATCCAAAGAAAACAAGGAACTCTTTGACAAGAATCCAACAAAATATCTTCCTGAATTTGGTGGATGGTGCGCATATGGAGCTTCTCTTGGGAAGAAGTTTCACGTTGATCCAACAATATTTGAGGTAGTTGATGGAAAGCTATACTTGAATCTAAATTCTGATATTCAAAAAAAATGGGAAGCTGAAAAAACGAAAAATATCGAAACAGCGCATACAAAGTGGCCTAATATTAAGGATAAAAAAGCAAGCGATCTCTAAAGAAATG
>CALIEE010000003.1 GCA_938022485.1 uncultured bacterium
AGATAGTGACAGTTCCAAGCTTCAAAAAAAGCCTAAAGATGGTTTGCGAAAGGTTAGTTCAGTTAATTCTGAAAAGACTGCCAAGTCTAGAAGTACCACCTCCGCTCCCATTAGGGTTCCTAGGGACAAGAGGTCTTTGTGGCCACAGTTTTTATATTTTATTGTTTGCTTAACCCTGGTGCTACTTAGCTTTTTGGCGGCTTCTTCAAGTGAGTTTAGTTCTTCGTCGCCTTATTTCACCTGGGGTATTTTTTGTGTTTTTCTCTTTGCGGTTTTCGGCTCAATTATTTTAGCATTAGGAATTTACATTAAACTGAACAACAGCAAGTTCGAAATTAGAAGAAAATGTGTCAGGCACATGGCAGGGCGCTACTCTTTGCAGCAAGATGTTATTGAAATAAATTACCAGGACATTGGTTGGGTTAGGGTCTCTCAATCTATTCTTGAACGTTTAATGGATATTGGTACGATAGAAATTGGCGCAGCTCATTCTCACTTGCCTGAAATTTCCATTGATGGGCGAGCGAATCCTCATAAATACGCTAATATGATTCACAGACGTCTTGATAAAAACAAAAAGCCTTTAAAGTTTACTGTTCCTGAAGGTGCAGACACAGTCCATTAGTTCTCACCTTAGGTTAGCTTAGATTGCCCAACAGCCTCTCTCTTTCTCCATTTTTTTTGATTGATTGTATATCCTGCCCATTTTAAACTTCGGCTTTTCCGTAAGATTCCAAAGGGGGTATTCCGGGCGCGAAGCGTCGGGCAGATATTTATATACTGAAACCAAGACCAAGCTTTAGAAAATGACGGAATTTAAAGTGGTTTCAGTATCCTACTCGAATGGTAGAATGGTAGCTTAGCTCTGCTGAGCTACTAATTTTTTCTTTTGCATGGTTAGTTCCTAGACCTTACCAAGGTTAGTGATTTGAATGAACTCGAAAAACGATTGGGGCAGGATTTATTAGAGCCCGACTTGCTGGTTGTTGGTGCTGGGATTAATGGTTCTGCTATAGCCTTGGATGCTGCTTCGCGCGGGTTAAAGGTATGCCTTGTTGACAAGGGTGACTTCGGTTCTGGAAGTTCTGCAGGCTGTTTTAGAATAGCTCATGGAGGCTTGCGTTACCTGCAACACTTCGACCTTACTCGCTTATTTGAATCCGTTTTAGAGCAGCGCTTACTGAGAAAGAATGCCCATGTCTACCTCAAGCCATTGAGATTCATGGTGCCTTGTTATGGTATTGGAAAAAAAAGTAAAGGCTTTTTAGGAATCGGCCTCTATTTGTACGAGCTATTAACATTCTGGCGGAACATCGGAGTCCGTGCTGATCAAAAACTTTTTGGACCCGGTTTTCTGTCAACGAAAGAGGTGATTGAAGAATACCCAGGGATACAACGAGAGGGGCTTTCTGGAGCAGCTTTGTTTTCAGATTCTCAGATTGTTAACTGTGATCGCATGACTTTTGCGGTTGTTAAGAGTGCTGAGAAGCTAGGGGCCGGAGTTTTTAATTATGTTAAGGCCAGCAATTTAGTCAGTGATGGAACCCGACTGCAGTCAGTGCAGTTAGAGGATGTTTTGACCGGGGAGCAAGTGACAATAAAGCCTCGCTACTTAGTTAATGCAGCAGGCCCTTGGAGTAGAGAGTTGGGGCGTTCCCAAAAAAATGAAGAAGGTAAAAGAGTTTTTTCCAAAGGACTGCAGCTGACTTTTAGAGGTCTCCCTGCAGATGGTAAATTTTTTAGCGATAAATATGCTGTAGCCCTTGAGTCCTCTTATGTGGATCCAGCGGCTAAAGCTGGCAGAGGAGGTCGTAGTTATTTTATTGTGCCTTGGAGAAAAAATATTTTAGCAGGAACCGCTGACATAGAATTTAAGGGCGTGGCCGATGATTTTGAATTTTCAAGCGAAGAGGTTGGAAAATTTATCTTCGAGCTAGAGGATGTTTTAGGGGTTTCGAATCTCAAGAGTAAGGTCGTGAACAGCTTTGGAGGTTTAAGAGCAATAGATGAAGAGATCTTCCAACAAAAGGGAGAGGCTGTTGTGGCAAGACATCACTTCATTTCCAAGGCTGAGCTACCTTCAGGGAAAAACCTTGAGAATGTATGGGATGTGGAAGGTGTAAAGTACACAACATTCCGAGCTTTGGCTGAAAAAGTTATGAACGAAGTACTGGGAGAAAAAATTAAGTCTCCTACGCGAGATCTCAGTCTTTACGGTTCTGAAGAATGTGACCTAGATAAAATCTATGGTCAGCTGAAAGATTATTTTTCACCTGAGATTAGCGCTAGGATTATTAGCGAATACGGTTCTGCCTCTAAGGGAATAGTTGAACTAGCAAAAATGGATGATGCTCTAGTTGGAAGTTGTCCAAAGCTGACGGTGGCTGAGCTTGACTACACATTCCAGGAAGAAAGGTGCAGAACCCTTGCGGATCTTGTTCTCCGGCGCCAAACCCTATTTTCAGAATACGGGTCTCAGGAATCAACTCTTAGTGAAATAGCTGATTTAGTCTGTAAGAGGCAGGGCTTGGATAAAGATGAGGAAATAAGGAACCTTAAAATAGAGATTTCTAGAACCAACCCTTTATTATAGCCCTTAGACCTTGGGAATGAAGCCTTTTTTGTCTTCCCTCGAGCCGCAGTAGACATTTCCTAGTATTTTGATAGTATCTGGACCATCAATTTTAACAGCGAGAATTATGAAGATCGAATCTTTTTAGGTGCTTCTATGAAAAATATTGCAGCTCTGACCTTAGTACTAAGTATGTTTCCTTGCTGGTCGGTGAATGCTGAGCCTGCCCCAGACTATGTTCGTGCCAGGTTAAAACCCGGAACTCTATCTTCAGTAGGTTCGGACTCTATGAACGATATCATGGAGGACTGGGTTGAAGCCTATGAAAACCTTCAACCGGCAGTAGAGGTCAACTTAGTTAGTCGTGGTTCGGCTCTTGCACCTGCAGCTTTGATTGATGGTTCTGCCAATCTAGGGCCAATGGCTAGGCCAATGAAAGAAGATGAACTTGAACTTTTTGTTGCCCGCTTTGGTTTCGAGCCTACTCAGATAAGAACAGCTGTAGCCACAGTAGCTGTATATGTTTCAGATGAGAACCCAATTACTGAGCTTACTTTAAGTGAGCTCGACAGTATTTTTTCAAGATCAGTATCTAGGTCTGAGAGAGCTGCTAAGCTTTGGTCTGAAGTTTCAGAAGATTCCGCTGCGGATGAGATAGTGCCTGTAGCCGTTTTGGAGACTTCACCATTGAGCCTTTATTTTAGGCAAAAAGTGATGCTTCAGGGATATTTTCGAGATGGCATCAGTAGAGTTTCTGGTGCCGAGTCTATTTTCAAGGCTATTGAAAATGATAAAAGCGTAATTGGTTTTGGCCCTCTGGTGGAACCACCAAAGGGCGTTAAATTAGTTGCTGTAAAAAATACTGAGGCTGGCAAGGCAGCGATTCCTTTAGCTGATATTCAGGATGAAATGGCTTATCCTTTATCTAGATTCTTAAACTTATATGTGGTTCAAAAGCCTGGAGAGAAGCTAGATAGTAAAACCAGTGACTTTTTGGCTTTTATTTTGAGTCGTCAAGGACAGGAGTTAGTTGAATCATCTGGTCTTCTCAAACTTTCTAAAGAACTGCTTAAGAAAGAGCTTACTAAAATCTCCAAATCTAAGTAATTTCAGATATCTAAATTAGCAATAAAAAAAGGAGCGTGAGCTCCTTTTTTTATTGGTTGTTGGGAGCTTCTACTAAAGCGGCAGTCCAACCAGTCCTTTGTTAAGTGAAAGGAAGAAACGATTCGAGTCGTAGTTCTCGCTTCTAAACAAAAGGCCGTCTAGTACTTCCTCTCCTTGACCAGAATCTTGATCAGTGAAGCTCCATCCCGCTGAGATACTTAAGCTAGGAGTAATATTGTAGCTAGCAGATAATGTACTGGACAGCCTTTCTAAACCATCAATGTCAATCTGATCATCGTTTGCGGTTTCAAAATGTTGACCAGCCGCCGTGAAAGATAGCCTGTTGTTAGCAATGTAAGTTAAAGTAAGGTTGGTAGTTCTTACCCCAACTTCTGCTCCTTGAGCGTTTAACCCTACTGATTGATTAATACCCGCACCAATAGCCAAGCTTTGTGAAGGCAGGTAATCAAAACCAGCAGAGAAGGTTAAGTTGGTGGGAGTGTCGTCTGAACCCGCGGTTCTAGTCACTGCTACTCCCTCTGCGGTATCAAGGTTAACAACTTCAATTCCTTGGCGAGCTTCATCGAAGCTGGTTCTACTCAGTCCGGCTCCACCATAAATGGAGAAAGAGTTGCTAAAGGCATGGGTTAGATTCGCACTAGCACCAAAAATTTGTCTGTCGATTTCATCGTTGAAATTGTCGTTATCTAGGCTGTCCGATCCAGAAAATTCAATTAACTGAAGTGATGCGCCAATTCTACCTTGGGTTTTCGCAGAGAATTGCTTGGAGATTGAAAGAGCAAAGGTGTGGCTCAGAAAATCAGATCCATCATCGTCGTCTTCTAGGAATTCAGGCAGATTCTCTTCATCTTCAGCAGAGTTCAAAGTAGTTTGTCCAAGAGAGTTTGTTTGTTGCAAACGATATTCTAAGGAAGAACCAATCGTCTTAGATAACTCTTTCGATGCACGAGTTGTTAGGCCTGCGATATGACGTGTGGTTTGTCGGGCAAGTGCTCCCTCTGAGACACCAACATCAAAACTGTCTGTTTGAAAAACACTTGAAGCCGAAATAAAAAGCCAAGGCGGGAGGACATATTCTTCTGGAGTTAACTCAACTAAGGAATCTAGCGACCATCGATCTTGATCGTCCACACCAGAGAAGAATACTAGGCCACCAGTGGCATCAAAAGTAAGTCTTAAATATTTTCCGACAGGGCTGCCACCACTGAGGCCAAGCGAAAGGTTTGTAATAAAGGCATCGTCAGGTTCGCCATTTTGTCTCTCGGGCAGTTCAAACAGCTCTTGCTGTTCGGGAGGCAAGAGTTCAATTTCTTCTCTTGCTTCAGCAGTGAATGCTCCTAAATCGTCCTCTAGGAATACGTTGTCATCGTAAATTTCCTGAACACCGACAGAAACGGCTATTTGAGCCCCTGCAACGGAACCGAAACACAGCAAAAAAGCAGATAGCTTGCCTGCCCCGTATAAAAATTTATCCAAGCTTAACCTCATCAATACACCCCCGGAATTAGTTCAGTGATTTCAACGTAGTGAGTTGCAGACAATAATAGTGGAAAACACAGGTTCAGAAACCCTTTTTTTTTGCCGATACATTCAATGTGCTCCCCCTGCGGGGATCTCCAATTAAAAGAGACTGAATTGCTAGGGTTTTAACTCTAGATTGACAGAACCCCTAACTTCTTTGAGAAATGACAGATAACGCCAACACCTTTAGTAAATTAGCCGCGGTACGGGGGGATAACCCTGGCCCTGCTTCTAGGTCTTTTACAGAGAATGAGAAAAGATTGGCTTTAAGAACTGCATTTATAGCGCGGTTTATAGTTCTTAGAGAGGGACGCAGATCGAAGGCCCATCGCATAATTGAAGAAATGGCTTGGACTCAAGATGCAACGGCAGTTGAAGTGGCCAATATGTTCAGACAAGCTTTTGTAGTCAATGGAGACAAGTTAAGGCCTGTCGAGAAGGATATTGATAAGGCCCTTAAACATGCTAGGCGCTCAGCTGAGTACTTTACAGACCAATACATCGGAAGAGCGAGCACTACCTTTCGGGATGCTTTAAACGATTATCACCGAAGCAACGCGCTTTTATTTTCAGAGGAGGATCAAGATAGGCCTCGTGAAGGTGGTTGGGAGCTAGAAGCCTAGATCTAAGCTCAAGGTATAAAAATTTCCTCACTAAGATAGTTGCCAGTGGTTTTATACGTAATATCAACAACTTAGTTGCAAGAAGTATCTAGTTTTCTCGATTCCCTCATAACTAATGTATGAGTAGCAAGGAACAGACTAATTCTGAAGAGCAATCAATTTCTCGGGGTGTCTTAAAGCCCGCGGCATCTACTTTTGCGCAAGTTGCAGCTGGAGATGTTCCTGGAGATCCCAGTGGAGAAAACCTAAATAAAGGAAATATTAAGCAAATTGCGCTGATATGTTCTGGATTTGTCGTCTGTTGGGTTATTGTTTCTGGCGTAATGGAAATATACGACGAGGCTGTTTTGCAAATGGGTGCTTATAGCTCTCAAGGAGAGTATGAGCCTTTGCCTGAAATAGAGTATCGTCAGGAAACTTTGTTTGAAAGTATATTCTGTAGTGGAGCCAAAAGGTCCACCTTTTGTGGCTCTTAACCCTATTTTCCGATCAATTTTCTCAACATGTTAAGGTGGTTTTGTCCACTGAAGGGCGTTCCTTTGTACCTTGGTTCGTGCTAATCCTCTACTGATTTTAGTTCATTAGTCTTGTTCAAAAGTATAAAACAGTTAGAGATATATCTTATGCAAACCGCGTCAAGCCATTCTGAAAGCAGCAAACCTGTTACCAACATAAATGGAGCCAGTTCCCCAGTGCGATACAAAGTGAAAGACATTAATCTTGCCGAAGCTGGTCGTAAGCAAATCCAAATTGCTGAAAAAGAGATGCCTGGTTTGATGGCCTTGAGAGAAAGGTTTGCTGCCTCGCAACCTTTGAAAGGAGCAAGGATCGCAGGTTGCCTGCATATGACAGTTGAAACTGCGGTCTTAATTGAGACCTTGACTGCCTTGGGAGCTGAGGTTCAGTGGTCGAGTTGTAATATTTACTCAACTCATGATGAAGCAGCAGCAGCAATTGCGGAAACTGGTGTTCCCGTATGGGCTTGGAAGGGGATGTCAGAAGAAGAGTTCTGGTGGTGCATTGAGCAGACTATTGAGTTTGCTGATGGACAAAAGCTGAACATGATTCTCGATGACGGTGGTGACTTGACCACTCTTTGTCATGAGAAATACCCTGAACTTTTCGATGATATTGTCGGCCTTTCTGAAGAGACAACTACTGGTGTGGTTCGTCTTTATCAAATGAGAGATAAGGGAACACTCCGCTGCCCAGCAATCAATATTAACGACGCCGTTACCAAGTCCAAGTTTGATAACCTTTATGGTTGCCGCGAGTCTCTAGCTGACGGAATTAAAAGAGCCACTGACGTGATGGTTGCTGGTAAAGTTGTAGTAGTAGCTGGTTATGGTGACGTTGGAAAAGGTTGTGCTCACTCTATGAAGGCTTTGGGAGCCAGAGTAATTATTACTGAAGTTGATCCAATTATTGCTCTTCAAGCTGCAATGGAGGGATATGAAGTAACTACAATGGAAGAAGCGGCTAAAGAGGGTGACATTTTTGTTACTGCTACCGGCTGTTGTGATGTTGTTACCAAAGAGCATTTTGCTTCGATTAAAGATAACGCGATTCTTTGCAACATTGGTCACTTCGACTCGGAAATTGACATTGCTCACTTAGAGGGTAGCAATGAGATTAAAGAAGAGAATATTAAGCCTCAGGTTGATAAGTTTACATTCAAAGACGGGCGTTCATTAGTTGTTCTGGCTCGAGGAAGATTAGTTAACTTGGGCTGCGCGACTGGACACCCTGCTTTTGTTATGTCCTGCTCTTTCACGAACCAAGTTCTTGCTCAGATTTCACTATGGGAAGATAGAGATAAGAAAGAACTTTATCCGAACAAAGAGATCTACATTCTGCCTAAAGAGCTAGACGAAGAGGTTGCTCGTCTTCACCTAGACAAACTAGGTGTTAAGCTTACGAAGCTCAATGAGAAGCAGGCGGAGTACTTGGGTGTTCCAGTGGACGGACCGTTTAAGCCTGACCATTACAGA
>CALIEE010000004.1 GCA_938022485.1 uncultured bacterium
GATGAACACTTGATGGATGGGATTTTCTACAAATTCTCCTATCCTAATTACACAAACTTAGCAATCGATTCCAATGAGTATAACGGTGATAATGGTGTCGGCACCCCAGCGGCAAGCCCATACAGCTTTTTCGACCTCTTCCTCTATGCTGGAACTAACAGCCGAATTTCCAATATTTGCGTTTATTTTCACCAAGAAATTTCTACCAATTGCCATTGGCTCAATTTCCGGATGGTTGATGTTCGCAGGAATAATTGCACGACCTCTTGCAATTTCATCTCTGACATATTCAGGAGTAATTCTTGCAGGTAGCTTATGATTTCTTTCAGCAGAGCTTGCTACTTTGAACAGGTCGGGATGGGTCTCCAGAAGTTCTTCAGCTCTCTGGTTTTCTCGAATAGCTACAAATTCCATTTCCTCAGTAATCTCACCTTTACGGGCATAGTGTAGTTGAGAAACATTTGAGCCTGAGCGAGCTTTTCTGGGAAGCGAGAACGGGAGCTCCTTGGTATCATCAAATTTATCTTTCAATTCCCTGGAGAAACTAGAGCTAAAATTTTTCAGTTGCTCGGTGTCAGCTCTTCGTTCAAGCCAAGGGCTTCTGACTCTGTTTAAACCTTTTCTAATATCAATATCTTGAGCAGGGTCAGTGTAGGGCCCACTAGTATCGTATACAGTGATTGAAGGGTTGGTTAGATCCACGCTGTCAGGCCTAAACTCTGAATTAGATTCACCTAGAGAAATCTCCCTCATCGGAACGTTTACTTCTTTGTGAATCTGTCCCTTAAGATAAACCTTCGATGAAGATGGAAAAGGATCTCTACTTATTCCTTTAGATTGCTCAATAATTTTCTCTGACATAACTATCTCGTTATGAGCAGCTAGCTTTTGGAAGGAGGGGGATGTAAGGCTATAGAGCCCTTTGAACACAAAAGGATATTATTCTTACCTTTCCCTCCGTCAGTTCTAACTGTCTCAGGTTCCAAGGGTCTATTCTCAGCTTTGCGCACCCCTAAGGTCTGGTCAAACATAGTGCATTGAGCATGAGAAGGTCAATAATCTCAGCTCTATAACTTCAGTGCGGATAAAAGAGCTTAGAACTACTGATAGAGCGGCCTGTTCCTTGAAAATCCTTTGGGCGAGTTATACAATAGCCTTCGGGAAAGGAAGTTCAGTCATCACAATGACTTAGGTCTTAATGTTACCTTGAGTTGTTCCTCTCCATAACAATTACTATGAGAGTAAAAAGAACAATAAGTAGATTCTCGTCAAAGACTTCTGTTTCAATAAAGGATTACCTTAATTGGTGGAAAGTTTGGCGATCTTTGCCAGTTGCCAACTGGGTTAAAGCTGCTGCTTTGTTTAGAGACAAAGACTTTCGCCAAGCTGCGGAGCTTTATCGCAGAGGGATCGCTAGTAATCCTCGTCATCCGGCTGTTGAGTGCGCGAGGTTGGATTACGCCTACGCACTATTACAACTAGAGCAACACGATGAAGCTCAAGAAATTTTGGAAGACCTATGTAAGCGTGGTGTTTCACTACCGGATTGTTATTACATACTGGCCCGACATTACGTGAAAGGGGAGATGTATGTTGAGGCATTGCAACTGCTAAAGACGGTTACAGAGCGGCATCCTAACCAAGCACGCTTGCTTGGTTTATATGCCCTTACCGCTTGGATGTATGGATTTGAGTTGATCGATGAGAAAGAAATTGAATATCGATTGATCGTCGCTAGAAACAAACTTACTCCAAGAGATCAAGCATGGCCTATTGTAACTACAGCTTTGGCTGTTAGGTGTTTTGCTCAATCACGGTTGAGGGAAAGCGAAGAATATCTATCTCAAGTTTTAGCAATTGGAGCAGCTCCAGTTGAGGCATATTTGCTGCGATATCAGCAACTGGGTAAACTTTCTAAAATGGACAGGGCTGTAGATCAGCTTCAAAGAGCGATTAGGTTGTCGCCGAGGGATCCTAGGCCACTCTTCGAATACGCTAGATATTTAGCAAGAGCTAAGGACTTTGAAACACTTAATCATGCTCGCCAGTTGGCTCTCAGGGCGACTGAGCTTAGCTTTTACAGAAGTCCCTCTGCATTATTACTTTATAGCGAGTTAGAAGGAAGAATTGGTAGTGCTTCCAAAGCAGACATACTAGAGAGTCACTCTTTCTACTTAAAAAGCGAGAGAGACCTTAACTTCATTGACTTGGATACTTTCCAAATTCAACTTAGTCGTCTTCGAGGGCGGTAGACCGCCCCCTTACATTAGATACCCCAAACCTGCTAGCTTTTCTGCTGATCCATAAACTGATACCCTAAACCCTAGGAAAGGTGAGGTATGGTAAGTCAGATATTCAACAACTGGGCGGCAAAAGTTAAGGCTGCACCACAAGTATTCAATTCCTTTGAAGGACAATTCTGGTTCCAGGTTGGCCAGGATAATTGGTGTTTCAAGTCAGGTTCTCCTGCTCACTTAACGAGCGTAAATAGTATCCCCGATAAACTGGGCTCAGATGATTTATTGATTTCGGCAGAGGCCGGGGTGTTTTCAAGTATAGACAAAAAGACAGTTGAGCCCGCTGAAGCCTATTTATCTGGTCAGTTATCTTTAGTTGGAAGCGCGAAAGCTCAACTCTACCTACATAGATTTTTTGAAGAACTTCTGGGCTAACAAAATCCATGGCAATTTCCAGTGTTAAATTCGACGCTGAATCTGATTTAGATTCAGTTAAAAAATCTTTTCGAAAGCGATTAATGACCGGCGGTGCTGTTATTGAACTTCCCTCGAGTCTTAGTTTAGAGGAGCAGAGCAAGATATTCGAAATTTGTGAAAGGGAGGCTAGTGATGGGCCTGGAGTTGCAAGATTGACTTTAGTGGCACTTGCTAAACATTCCGAGTTGGCTCCAGAGTCGGTTGAAAGGTTGCTAAAACTTTCATTGCAAGACCTAGAGCGGGTTCTTTTTAGAAGAGAGCTGTATAATAATACGTCTAGGGCCATTCGAAGTATTGAGAGAGTGTCACTCAGCAAAACTAGATACTCTAGCTTGGATCCTATAACCAAGAGAGAGGTCTTTCTAGATAATATTGGAAGCTCAGACTTAGATATAGAAAACCGAGTGGCCTTGGTTAAGTCGGGAGACTTACCTCGTGATCTACATTTTCTTTTCCGCCGGGACCCTTCATCCAAGGTGAGGTTTGCAGCTAGATCTGTCAGGCTGCAATAGTTCTTAATTTTCAGCCTATCCTACCTGGGTGGTTCCCACCGACAAATTACCCTTGAATGTTTGTAATCAATGTTCAAATCGCTTGGGTCTTTGATTATTGTGAAGAATCTGGATAGGTCGTAATCGGCAGGAGTAATGTGCCGTGTTCCTCGTAGAGAAATAGTATAGCGGTTGTCGGATATTCGATTGAATGCTTTTTTTACTCTTCCGCCAGCAAGCAGTCTGGCTGCTGTTTTCCCTCTTTGTTTGAGAGCAAGGGCCATGCCAAGAGCTCTATCTTGAAAAGCTCCCTTACTGCGAATAAGCTCCACGGGTCTAATTGGGTAGCCGACACTATGAAAAGCCTCAGAAAGAACTCTTGAACAGATCCTATCAGAGTCTGAAAGTGTAAAGTCCGTTACGAATCGGCGAAGAGCTTCAGGTAGGATCTCCCAGGGAAATCCGAAAAAAAACATCAATCTGAAAATATGCCGTACGTCATACTCTCTACCGAGTTGAGACAAAGCGTGGTTTACTACTCTTTCATTGTCTTCTTTTGATAGGGCCTCTGCTCTGCAATGTCTGATCATTAGACCTAAGTATTCCTCGAGAGGTTTTAAGTGAATTCCTCTTACCGGGTCTGAGTCAACGACCAGATGTTCAAGTGCGGCATAACCATATTTCTTAGACCACTCTTCGATTTCCTTCTCAGAAAGCAGGTCTTTACGTTCTCCGACATAAAGCATTACATGGGACCACTGAGACACTGTTAAAACCTTAACTACGTGAGATATTCGGGCATTGCCGCAAACTAGCAATACATCGCCAGGTTTAACCCTTTCGGCTAGAGCGCGAACATTAGTTACTTCACTGGGATTATATAGGTCCTTTGGTGCAATAAGGAACTCTGTTCCCCATTTCACAAAGGGAGCTAATGCCTTCTTTAGACAGATCTTAGGAAACTCACTAGCTTTGACTAGCCAGGTAGGTATAGCTTTGGAAAGCCCTGCTGTACTTTTCAATAAGCGTTCCTGATTCACTCTTATCTATATTCCCTGCCGACAATGCTGCCTTTACGGAACTATCCCATTTTTGTACTAGCTCTTCCTTCTGGAAGGCTACATAGTTAAGAACCTCTTCGATATTGTCTCCTTCGACAAAAGACGAAAACGAGGCTTCTCCGCTAGCACTGGTTTCTACATGAACTGCATTGGTGTCCCCAAACAAATTGTGCAAGTCACCTAGTATCTCTTGGTAAGCACCAACAAGAAAGACTGCAAAATAGTAAGGATGTCCTTCTTTTAGATTATGAGCCATCAGGTATCGTTTCACGTCCTTTAAATCGACAAATCTATCTATTTTGCCATCAGAGTCGCAGCTAATATCGGCTAGAACTACAGGATTATCTGGTTGCTCGGACAACCTACTAACTGGAGTCACAGGAAAAATCTGCCCAATAGCCCAGTGGTCAGGGATAGATTGGAATACTGACATGTTACAAAAGTATGTATCTGTGAGAACGCTTGACAGTCTTTCTAGATCTTCTGGTAAATAGTGGAGCTCTTGAGAGAGTTTGGATATTTTTCTCAAGAGCGACCAATAGCATGAATCTGCACTAGCTCTATCTTCAATACTAATATGACCTAAGTTGAACTGACTTAGTATATCTGAGCGGAGTCCCAATGCATCATGAAGAGCTTCTTGGCAATTTTTAGTGGTAACGGATAGAAGAAGCTCGGCCATGCCTCTTACTTGGAGTTGCTCAGAACTCTTAAGAATTTTCTGAGGATCGCAGTAGCCAGTGAAGGTGTTTGCCACTCCTAAAACGTCAAAAACTAAAATTGAATGGTGAGCAGTCAGAGACCGTCCGGCTTCAGTGATAATATCAGGCCTAGAAACTTTAGACTGTTCGCAGATTGTCTCAATTGTGGAGACAACCTCTCGAGAATACTCTTCAAGTGTATAGTTCATTGAGGACTCGAAGGAAGTCTGTGAACCATCATAATCAACACCCAGACCCCCTCCGACATCTAAATATTTCAACTCCGGGCAGCGGGAGCGAAGTTGGGCGTACACTTGTGCCGCTTCTCTAACCGCAGGCCTGAGCGAGGCAATTGAAGTAAGCTGACTTCCGGCATGAAAGTGAAGTAACTTAAGTAAATTAGTTTTCGAGCAGGCCTCTAGGTGCTCAACAGCCTTAAGAATTTCGCCGACTGAAAGACCAAATTTCGCTCGGTCTCCGCCAGAACGTTCCCAGCGACCTGAGCCCTTACCTGCAGTTCTTAGGCGAAGTCCTATTGAGGGCTCAATGCCAAATTCCGAGGCAAGTTCTAGAACTAGCTTAAGCTCAGTATATTTTTCAATTATTATAATTGGTCGACGCCCAATCTTCTGACCCATCAGGGCGAGCTCTATATACTCTCTGTCCTTGTAACCATTACATAACAAGAGGGCAGAGGGATCTTGATGAATTGCAAGCACTGCCAGTAACTCTGGCTTGCTTCCAACTTCAAGACCCAGCGAAAAATTCTCACCCGCTTGTCTTAATATTTCTACTACGTCTTTTTGTTGGTTGACCTTAATAGGATAGGCAGGAAGATACTTACCAGAGTAGTTTGAATCTTTTATAGCCTGTTCAAAGGAGGTAAAAAGACGCTCCACTCGGTGCCTGAGAATATCATTGAACCGAAATAACATTGGCATTCCGCCAAACTGATTTTTAGCGCGTTACACTAAGTCGAAAAGGTCCACTCCTTTCTCTGAACGTCCTCTAGGATGAACACTAATGTTTCCACTTTCATTGATATCAAAATAGCCATCGCCCCAGTTTTCTACACCGTAAAGCTCTCGACTCTTTTCAATTGACCATTTTTCGATTTCACTCATTTTGTGGAATTTATTTCTTGGAATTGACGTTCTCAGCTAAAACTCTCTTCGTTATTCTGGCCGCAATGGGGCCAGGAGTGACTTTGCCAGTCAGAGCTAAAAATTTATTCTTTAACCCATTGATGCATACCCAATTCTGTCCTTTTTGGGCTTGCAGTGCTTGGCGAACTACTTCAAGTGCTGTCATCGAAGGCAAATGATTCATTTTTTCTGGAAGTCCCGAGACTAAATGAAACTCACTTTCCGTTGGTCCGGGGCAATGGCTCATCACGTGGACATTAAAGTCTTGAGCTTCGGCAGCCAATGCCTGGCTAAAACTGTGTACGAAAGCTTTTGTAGCAGCATAGGTGGTCATATATGTGATAGGCTGATGCGCGGCTATTGAGGCTACATTTATGATAGAGCCTGAACGCTGCTCTCGCATATCAGCAAATGTCATATGACTTAGATCTAACAATGCTTGGCAGTTTAGACTAACCATATCCAACTCCCGTTCGATGTTGGTTTCAGCAAATTTTGAAACTGAGCCAAAACCTGCGTTATTTACTAATAATTGGGGCTTGGAATCTTTAGTGGCGCGCTGATAAAATCTTCTTCTAGCTGCTTTATCTAAAAGGTCTACCTTTTCCGTATAGACCTGAACTCCGTAGAGACTCTCCAGCTCCTCCTTTAACTTTTCGAGATTATCTACTCGCCTGGCGCAAAGGGCCAAAGAGTAGCCTTGTCGGGCGAGTTCTTGGGCGTAAACGAGACCAATGCCTGCCGATGCTCCGGTTACTATAGCCAGATTTTGGACTGATTTGGTTAAAGTTGATTGATTTTCTGGTGAATTCACAAAAATAGCTGTTGATAACTTCAATTATTAACTAGACTTGAGATTGGTATATGTAAAGAAAATAAGACGAATCATGGCCAATTCAGCTCACAATCGCAAGGGGCATTACAGACAGCCACTGTCTAGTAAACTGATTACCTATTTATTTGCCGGTTCTATGGTGGCTATAGGTTTAAAAACAATTAACACTAGGCATGGCGGGTTCGAGACTTTGCTAAAAAACTGGTCGACAATGGCTGTAAGTGAGTTAAGCCATTGGGCAGGTGATGTTAGGCGTGAACGAGAGCTTGGAGCTAATACCAAACGACTTTCTTTATTTGGAGATGAGGATACTCTTCCACGTCGAAAAACTAGATTCTTGGGATTAGGGGGAGAGTCAAAAGTACCGCAACCTAATACTCATCTAGAGAGCGATGATCGAGAAGAACTTAATAGTCTTATCAACAAGCTCTAAGCTTACTATTTCGTCAGAACTGGCGTCCGTCCTAAGTTTGACCTGAGTGCCATAGTTGCTAATCTGTCGCGCTTAAACTTGTCTCTAAAATCTTCATATGGATCAGGCCAATGATAGCGCGCTCAATGCTTCTTTTTTTTGTTGTTTCTCTCTCAGGTTGTGGGTTTTCCTTTAAGAGCCTAGACCCTCTTTTGGCGGGCGAAACAGAGCGAGCAAAACAACTAGGTAAGACTGTGCGAGCCTACCATCAAGCTGTCTATTGGAGTGATGGAGATATGGCATCTGGCTTTGTTGCTCCAGAGGTTAGAGCTAGCTTTATTCGAGATCTTAGTGCTCGAAAAACAGGGGAGAAGTTGGTCGATATTAAAGTCGCGTCTATAGATTACGAACCTGAAAATCGTCTAGCAACAGTAAACACCGTAACCAAGTATTATCAAATTCCCACTTATCAAGTTAAGACCCGTTACGAAAAAGAAAACTGGAAATTTGATAGATTCGCCGGCGGTTGGCGAACCACTGGGGTTAATGAGGTTGAAGAATCTGCGTTCATTGGGCTCGATCAGCTCGGAGAGGAACAACAGAGTTTCCGCGGACGTTTGAAAGATGCAGGCGGTCGTACTTTCAACTTGGACTAATTTTATGAAGATCAGTAGCTTTTCTTTTTTAGTGCTTTTTTCTCTTGTCTTTCTGGGCGGGTGTAGTTCACTTGGATTGTCTGGTTTAGCTCAGAGCAGCCAAACGGTTTTAACTGATTCTGAGACTGGAGAGGCCCCCGTAGAAGTCAAAATTAAGTCTGCATCAAAAGAAGAGGGCTTGCTTTATATCGATGTCGATGTCACTCCACAAACAGCTATTCGGACTGATAGACTAGCTGTAGCTCTGATAGGACTTTCCTCTGAGCAGGAGGTCGTCAGAAAAGAAGTGGCCTTGGTTAAGGACCTAGTGGAGAAAGGTGTCCTCGCTCAAGGTGAAGAGGTTCAAGTCAATTTCATAATCGATGCTGCTGGTATCTCGGATTACGAGGTGAAGTGTAGCTGGGGTGCCCAAGCTCTAGCATTGGTAGAGAATAGTAAAAAACTGGAACGAGCAAATCCATCGCTTATAAAAAGCAATCATAAAAGAAAAAACGCTCTTAAAGTAAATGAACCAATTGGTCTCGCGGCAGCTCCAAAAAAGACTGATGGCCAAAATAGCCTTGTTCAACAAGAAATTGCTGAAGAGATGGA
>CALIEE010000005.1 GCA_938022485.1 uncultured bacterium
TTTCTCAGGTTTGTGTTGGACTCCCTCTTGTTTTCCGCGATTTTCAATAATTAAGCCATCGAGGAAAAGGGCTAGTTTTGGATCGGGAATATTAACAAACCCTTCATCATCGTCTGCTTTGAGCCAACTACAAACGTCTTCTTTGGATACTTTGCATTCTGCGTTAGCAAATATTTTAATCATCTTTGAGTCTTTGAAATCAAAGCAGTAGCGGAGTCTTCTGAGAATCTTATTGTTAGTCATAATTTTTGAACTAAAAGTTTGTCGTTGATTTTATGCAATAGATGGCAACTTTCCGATTCCGCAGCCCCTCTACTGCCTGCTTTTGGATAGATGAAAGTATCATCAAAAAGAGAGAAACGGTAATTATTCTAAAGTAAACTATATGCTTAGCTAACTTTAAAATAGTTAAAATTAGTCAATAGGTAGTGAAAGGTTTTTACTGTTTTCATTCTTGAATGTTGGCTTGGTTAACTAATTTAAAGCTAGATAGTTGCGGTTTCGGATCGGCTCTGAAGATTTGGATAATGATTGTGTTTAAAAGGCCGGCTTGCTAGTGATTTTCTTGGTCTAGATATTAAAAGAATTTTGTGAGTAATTTTAATATGAACTTCTTGGTCAAACTGTCCCGGCGCTATTTCTTGTTTTAATTGCCACCAGCTCAAGCTCTTCTGCTCTTTACTACACCTACAACATTTCAACTTTCGACCCACCAGAAGGGGAGGATGTTCAGATCGGCGGCACCGCCGGTGATGCTGACGTTACACTTTTCTACGATGCAGATAGAGAGTTTTTTGTACTAGATACCACTTTCTTCCCGAATGCCAATGGTAGCATAGCTAACTATGCAATTTTTACTGTCACTGATGGTGGTGAACCACAGGCAGCTGGAGATGGTGCTTAAACCACATTTTTTCTTGATCTTGTTAGTAGTATCAGAAGTCCAGGGGAGAGAAATATTACTGGATCAACTTATGTGCCGGTGGTGGATGGAGCAGAGGATCCTCTTGTGGCTGCTGCTTCCGGTGACTTACTGTTATCTACAGTGGCATCAAGGAACCGAGCTCCAAGTCTGGAAGGTCAACCCCCAGAGCTAGGCTTTGGGACCAATGAAATAGTTGGCATCACTACTGAGTTTACTGATGAAAGTACATTTGTCCGCCTATTTCTTTTTTCTGATGTGTTTCCTGGTTTTAGCTTTGATCAATCGGTTGGTCTCTGGTTTCAATATTTTAGTATTGAGGCCGACCAAGTCGAGTATCTAACGGTGGAAGAATTACATCGTTGGAGGCAGACATCGCTTCAGAAGGGGGATATTCCATCATAGATGTTACTGAGCAGTTGGCAGAACTTACCGCAGATAGCCCTTTTGGAAGGGTGCCTACGAATCCATCTGCGCCAGTGCCTGAGCCAGCTTCAGTTGTACTTTTACTACTGGGTCTCTCTGTTATTGCCGCTAGGTCGTATACTAGAGCTAGTAGTCCTAGCTAACTAGAAGGTAGAACCCCACAGAGTTTACTTAATTAAGTATATCAACTCATCTAGAACAAAAAAGCTTTGGTTTTCTAGATGAGTTGGATACCTTAAATTCCAATACTCAAACTCCTGAAAGCTTAGATGCGAATACAGGGACTACTACAATAAAGCTAGCCCTCTATTTTATTAAGGAGAGAGGACTAAGCCCAGAATGGACAACCTTTTCTTACTATTAGTGACTTAGAGCCTAGTATAAACCTACCTAAAACTAGATCCGATTTGTAAATCAAAAGAGATGCGATAAGCCTTAAGTCCCTATTTCAACGCCTAGTAGAGGAGTTGAAAAGGTTAGAAGACTTTTCACATCACTCTTCAATGAGTATAGCAGTAATCCTGTACTAAGCTGTGGATCTCCAAAACTTGAAAATACTTTTGCGAGGCGGAAGGAGAGATTTTCTATGTTGCTTCCAGTCCTCTGCAGAAAATACTTCCTCCTCCAACTCTTTTCCATTCCATGTCAAGTTACAGGCAGGACCATGGCGCAACAATTCACGATTTTGATAGGCGATTCTTTCTCCTTCCTGAAGCACACATGCCCAATAAATTATCGTATAAGCGCCACCAGTGTATTTAAATCTCCCATATTCTAGGATCTTGGCTGAAGTTATAAGCTCGTCCAGGTGAATACTGCATCTATAGTTACTTTGGAGGTTAGCAAAAAGAAGTGCAGAGTTTTCAGTATTTGAACCAGCAGTAATTACGGTTTCACCAGGTCGGTCCAAAATTTCGAACTTTCCTTCAGGGAGTCTGCTCTCCCAACCTTCTCTTAACTCTGCCAAATCTAGGCTGTCAGTAGGAAGACTTGCATCGTAGTTCCGCTTTGCCAGCTTGGCCTCTTCCAACCTTTCCCCTCGGTAAAGTTTAGAGCTGTCTGCTTTAGCTATTACTTCATGAACTGGAACTGGTTCAACACCTTCAGTAGGTAGCACCCAGCTATCCTGAAATCGAGGGTCGTGAAGTGGTGATAAATAAAAGCCAGGAACCCCCACACTGTTGTAAACTTTAGAGGAAGGTTCTTTATAGTGCCAAGAACAAGGACAACGTACTATATGTTTCATTGGAGTTTCTCCTAGGCATGGCCCCATGGGGCAAAAAAATATGTGTAAAACCTTTTCAGGCTTAATCACATCCGTGTTCAGTGGAGACAGAACTACTGAACATGGACGTGGTTAATTAATTCTACTCTGATTGACTTTTGACAGAAGAGGTAACCTAGACTCCTTAGAGCCTACGATAAATCCTTAACTCAATTAAAGCACTATTTAGTAAAAACTCAAGAATGAAATTATTGGAGCTTGTATAGGAACTAGAAATACTCAGAGCCGCGTATATACTACCATAGATGGGTTTGTTACAATTTCTCCGAAGAGCTCAGGTATAGCCTGGGAAATTGCACCATTTGGGATGAAGGGATGAACAGGGTATTACTACTTATTGCAGCTATTTGTTCTTTGCAATTTGCTCAAGCGGATCAGATTAATCCTGTCGAGGCTGTAATGAATGCTATTCACGCGGCGCAAGGTGATAATATTGAAAGGTTTAGAAACATTGTAGACCTTGAAAAAGTTAGAAATTTTCAGCTTAAATCGTACTCGGAAAAAGAGTTGCTCGAACTTTTAAAGAGTCTTCCAATTGGGAAAATTAAGTTCAGGGAAGAAAAATCGTCGAATCTCGTTCAAATAACTAGTCCCATAACTCTGAATTTTAAAATACAAGTTATTACGCGAGCGGAGACTAACATTAGTCCAAGCGTTATTTATAGAGTCATTGGCGTTTTTCCATAATCCTCTGAAAATAACTTCTAAGCGCCCGGCGCAAAACTTAGTTAGGCTTAGCACTATATTGATTTTGGCTAGATTCACTTTGAGAGCAAGCAAAATAGAACTCGATTATACAATAATAATCTTCATAGCTGGAATAAAGAGTAATTAAACATACCAACCAGAATGGCCTGTATCTTGAAGCCTGCTGACTAATACGCTGATGAAATAGGTACGAATCTGAGGGTAAAGATCCAACAAAAAAGAAATTTGTCTGAAATGGTTTTACCTTATCAAATGTTAGAAATATGTATGGATTATGAATATTCCTAAGGCACTGTCTTGCGTAGAACAGGCTTCAATGAGTAGTCTCTTCTACAGGAAGCTTTTCCTCAGTTTAAAGTAAACCTTGCATATAAGTTGGCCCATGAACTATTTCGAATTTACCTATACCGCAATTGGAGGACTCGCTCTTTTTTTTCTTGGACTAAGGTATCTCTCTGAGAGTTTGCAGAGTCTGGCTGGAGGGGTAGTTCATAAAGTCATTAACTACGCTACCTCCAATCGAATTATGGCTGTCTTCGTGGGGTTGATAGTGACGACGATAGTTCAATCGTCATCAGTTTCGACGGTAATGGTTGTTGGACTAGTTAATGCTGGGCTTATGAACTTGGCTCAAGCAATAGGCGTAATTTTTGGCGCCAATATAGGAACCACTGTAACAGGGTGGATCCTTGTAGTGAAAATAGGAAAATATGGACTGTTGCTTTTAGCACTGGGCATTTTTCCAATGCTTTTCTTGAAAAATGAAAGATTCGCCTATAGTGGAAGGTTGCTAGTTGCGCTGGGTCTAATTTTCTATGGCCTGCAGATTATGAGTGGTGCTTTTAAACCGCTTCGAACAGATCCAGGATTTATTTCCTACTTACAACTATTTGATGCAACGACCACGGCTAGTATGTTGGGTTGTGTGCTAGTAGGCTGTCTGCTCACCTTTGTTATTCAAAGTAGTTCAGCCATGCTCGGAATAACCATAGCTTTGGCATCTACGGGAGCTATTGGATTTCCAACCGCAGCAGCCTTGGTTTTTGGCGAAAACATAGGAACAACCATTACTGCTTTACTTGCAAGTGTTGGTGCTAGCACCAATGCAAAGAGAGCGGCTCTTTCCCATGCGACTTTCAATGTCTTGGGGGTAATTGTGATGCTGATAATATTTAACCCGTATATCAATTTTATCGACTCTGTAGTTGCTGGAGATCCCGAACTGATTTCACCCGACGGAGCAAAGCCTAATATTGCCGCCCATATTGCTATGGGTCATACGGTGTTTAACTGTATTGCGACTTTAGTAGCGCTGCCTTTTCTTGGCCTTCTTGCCAGGTTTGTAACCTTTGTTATTCCGGGTAGGGGAGAAGATGCTACGAGCCTTAAGTATTTGGGGACCCCTGGCTTAGTTAACTCTTCAGTTGCCATAGGCACGGCTAAACAGGAGTTGTTGGAACTGGCAAGGAAGACTAGAACAATCCTAACTCTTTCGGAGGAGTATCTGCGAGAGACAGTCCACAAAGGTAATGTTTTAGACAATATTGGCCAACTTGAAGCTGAAACAGACGACATTCAAAAAGCAATAACTGACTTTGTTTGCCAAGTAATGGAAGGGAAAATGAGTGAGGAGCAGGCTTTGGAGGCTTACTCATTAATCAGGGGCGCTGATGAATTAGAATCAATTGCCGACTATGCTCAGTCCTTAGCTAGTTACCGGTACCGACTTCACAAGAATGAACA
>CALIEE010000006.1 GCA_938022485.1 uncultured bacterium
TCCATTATAGAAAGTATAAGAATTTATTTGACCCTGCAGCAGTTAGGATGAGGGAGCTTGAAGGAAGAGATGCCGAATATTTTGGTATTGAGTTGCTTTGTCCTTACCTGGACAAGGCTTTTGTCGAGACTTGCTTTGCTATACCCGAGAGTTACTTCGAGGGGAGCCAGGGAACCCAAGTTAAGGGAGACAAACCTTTAGCTTTGAATAGCTTAGGTCAGAGCTTGCCTGAAGAGTACAGAAAAGACCCAAGTAGAGCGGAATTCAGCCCAGTTGCTCTTAAGATATTGGAGACGGTTGTTGGGGATGGAAAAAAATTCTCAGGACCGCTCCTTGACCTAGGTTGGGTAGAGCCCAAACAGTATATGAAATGTCTTCAGATTATTTTGAAAGGTGAAAAGGCTTCTGGGCTAGGATTTTCTTTTTGGGAACTTTGGAGTACTTGGGCGGCTAACGAGTATCTTAGAAAGTTTTAATGTGCTTGGAGTTTGTTTATAGCTTTTGCGATTTCCTGGGCACTAGTTTCAGTTTGCTTGTAAGAAAGTTTGTAAATTTTAGAGTTTTTTAGGATTTCCTGAAGAGCTATGAATTGTCTTGAAGAGTCTTTTGGCTCCAGTAAAAAACTTGAAGAGATTAGGTCGATCAATGATTGTTGCATGCTATAGGGTTCAATATTAAATCCAGAATCTTTGGAGTTAGCTGAGAGTAGGAAAATTGCTGAAGGGAATGCCGCAGCCTTAGAGGAAAACAGGTTTCCTTTAAGTTTTAATTTTTGCTTGTCAGAGCGTTGAGAGAGTCTAGTTTGGCTTTCAGAAATATATGATGACATTGTTTCGGCGGAATCTTTCCAAAGCCTTATCGATCCGTAAGTTGGCAATAGTTGATAATCTGAATTGAAACAGGCGAGGTCATCACTAACCAAGTTCCAGCCATTCTCTATGATTTTGCCTGATATAGTAGACTTTCCTGAGCCAGAATGACCACAGAATATTATAGACTTTTCGTCCTTTGTTACACATCCCGCATGGAGTACTAAAGGGTTAAAGCGGGAGAGAAGGTATGGGCAAACATGGTCCAGAAGTAAGTGAGAGGTAGTCGCAAAGTCCCCTTTACTCCAGATTGCTAAACTTTTGTTGTCTTCTGAAAATATAAAGTCTGCGATATTAGGGAATTGAAAATGATATTGTTCTTCTTTGGAAGCAGAGTTTAGTTTTATTTCGAGACAAAGATCGTTATTCTTATTAACCTTTTTCATTAGGGGAGAGAATTTTGAAATTAGAGATTCATCCCAAGACCCAGCCTCGTTAAACTTAAGTTGAATCGAATTTTGAGTTGAGTCAGCTGGTATTTCGTGAAGGTCAGGCAGAGCTAAGCTGGAGCTGAGGGAAATGTTAGCAAAACTATAGAATTTTGTTGCCAAGAAGAGGTAGAGACTTTTCGCTAATTAATATCGCAAATGGCTAGAATCTTCGGCCAAAAAAATCAGCAGCCCGGTTGGATCCTCCAAAACGAGTTAGCTCGTTCACTGAGCCATGTTCAACTAGCTCTGGTTTGGAGTAAACTTTCTTTTTACCAACTGAGGATTTTTTAGCGTTATTTTCTATTTTCTTGTCTTTGTTTTTTTTTGTCATCACTTCTTTTCTCGCAAATATTTAATTTAGCTGCAAAGCTTTGGTCAGGTCTTTACTTAAGACGAATCCCAAAGAACTTATCCTTTTTTAGCCAAGGGATAACTGTCATTAACAACAGGAGAATATCACTTTTAGGGCTCCTGTTGGAAGAGTAGAATAGGTCAGCATGTATCTTTTGCTCCGGGTTGTGAGAGATATATTTAGATATCTGAGCTAGTCCTGTAATTCCGGGTTTTACATCTAGTCTTTTGTTCCAGTTAGGAATCCATTGGTTCTTAGAGTGAAAATGTGGGCGCTCTGGTCGCGGTCCAATTAAACTCATTTCTCCGCGGATTACGTTAATTAGTTGAGGTAGTTCATCTAGCTTGGATTTTCTTAAAAACTTTCCTAGTTCGGTTATTCGTTCATCTTCATAGCTTTCACAAATGAATGGACCATCCTTCTCTGCGTCAGTGTGCATGGTTCGAAACTTGAAGATGTTGAAAGGCTTCGCGTCCTTTCCAAGTCGTTTCTGTCGGAAGAAAATTGGCCCTGATGCCTCTCTTTTAATTAGAAGAGCCGTTGCTGCAAGAAGGGGCGCCAAGGCAATTAGACCTACGGTGGCGAGAAAGCTCTCGGCAAAGGCGAAAAGTGGATTTTGGTAGTATCTAGGGGAATTGTGGTCTAGCAGATAACTCTCAAGTGGAATTACCGTATACAGAGCTTCAGAAACTTGAACAGCTTCTAATTCAGCTTGTTTAGGGCTTTCAAATGGAATGTCTTGGTTTGGAATGTAAATGGTCAATTTTTCTCTCTCTTCCCCGTTGCTGTAAATCCACCCTTGTGGAACTGACCTGGAACAACTGAAATTCTGGCCTGAACCATTTCCCACAAGAATATGTCGGTTTATTTGGCTTAGAGCTGAAGCCATTGAATATATGACATGGTTAGTAATATCAGCTACTTACCTATGAAAGATGTTAAATTTATATACTTTTACCGAATTGGGGTGAAAAATAGGCATATTTTTGATAATTTTGGTGAAGCAGAAGGCTCATTCCACCTGAATAGGGGATGTAGCATCGGGTTTTCAGGAAGCTTTGGTGTTCGTTGGAAAAACAACTTTTAGAGAAAAATCGAGGCGGAAAATGAAGAAATCTAACGTGAAAAGAAGTAATCAGCCAAAGAAAGAAGAGAGTCTAGCTTCGCGAATCGACGTGGATATGACCAGCACTGATAGCTGTAAAAATACTATGGAAGCAGTTAAGAAAATCCACCGCCCTAGCATCTTCAAAGTTCTAGATATTATCACCTCTAGCAGAGGGTAATTTGTTTACTTCCCTGAACAAGAGCTTGGTTTAGAGGATCGTAAACTGTAGCAAGGCTATGGTTTCTTTTTACATAGTTTTTCCCAGATTCCTTTAGCGTTTCGGCTAAATTTGCAGATTCTAGCAAACTTAAAACAGCTTTACTGAAAGCTTCGGCACTATCAGCTGCCAGTATGTCTGTGCCAATCTCGACATCCATTCCCTGTAGTATCCTACTTGTGCACACTACTGGTATTCCACATGACATAGCTTCAAGTACTTTGTTCTGAATACCAAAAGCCAGCCTCATCGGAGCTACGAAAACATTAGCCTTGCAAAGCCAAGGTCGAATATCATCAACTTCCCCGGTAACAATGGCAGTTTTGCAGGTTTCAGCCAGACTGGGATCTGGGTTTCTGCCAACAATATAAAATTCAGCATCAGGTCTTTTTTCGCGAATGCGAGGTAGAATGTTAAGATAAAAAAACACCACGGCATCAATGTTCGGCAAGTAGTCCATCTGTCCAGTAAACACTAAAGCTGGGTGAATGGTCTTTACTGGGTTCGGCCTAAAGTAATTGGTGTCAATCCCGATAGGCACTACCATTATGGAATCGGAAGCAGCAGGGGCGTTTTCTTCAAGAATTTCCTTCTCGCGGCTTGTGGTCACAGCTGAAAGCTCTTCGCTTAGGGCAATTTTATTTTCCCACTCTTCCAGCAATTTATGCTCTCTCTTGAAGATCCAACTTTTTGGCCAAGAGGCTACTTTGGAGTACTCAAGCCATTTCCTAGAATCAATGTCGACGAAGTCGGTGGCGCGAAATTGCTGATCTGAGGATAGTATATAGCGTGTAGTGGAGGAGCAAATTGCCAAGCAGGCATCGAAGGTTACCCGACTTTTTAAGCTTTGAATAGTTTTCAGAGCTTTGGTGGAGAAGAAAAAGCCTTTAGTTAGTGGGGTGAAGGTTAAAAGGGCGATTCCTGCGTATAGCTTAGAGAAGAAGCCATTGATCGGGATTAAATAAACTTCTTCGCAGATTTCACTTAGCTCATCATGGTGGTCAAGGTCACGAGAGTCTCTAGCAAAAGAGATTAGGTAAATTTGATGCTCTTTAGCTAATCGCTTGAGCATGTGAAAGGTCCGAATTTTCTCCCCTTTGTTGGGAGGGAAGGGTACATTGTGAGCGACTAGGAGTATTTTCATAATGCTCGGCTACTAAAAAGAGAATTTCTTAACTTTGTCTTTTTCTTTTGGGGCAAAGGAAAAGGAAGAGGATTTTTGGGAGAGCTCGAATTTTTCAACTTCTTCGGCCCTAATCTGTTTACCCAAAACATCTACTGCAATGGTTGTGGAAATTAGAGCCCAAAACATTTCATGGTTTAGAGTGCTGACGAAGATGCTGCCTGTGCAGTAGCCAATGATAGAGATTCTAATCATCGATGAGTAATCAACAAGTTCTGAGCTGTCAGAATGTTCTGAAAAAAGTCTGCAAATGCTACTAATCTTTTGAGTGAGGAAAAGACAGGTTAGTATGATCAAAGAAAAAAGTCCGAACCCAATTAACCCGGTTTCGGCTAAAACCTTGAAGTAGGTGCTGTGAACAGATCTCCCAGCTCCGTATTTTCCAAATTCAGTGTCATAATTATTATATTCGCTATTGTAGCGTCCGAAGCCAACGCCTAGGACGGGATTATCTTTGGCCATTAGTGTGGCTACTTTCCAGAAATGGGTTCTGGAGCTAGCTGAGTCGACTGAGGATACTGATTGGAGCGTCCTAAGTCTAGAAAGATAAATATCTAATGTCTCAAGTGGAGTGGACTCTTCTTGAGTTTTGCCAGATGGGATTTCGTAAAGACCAGGGTCTCCAGAGAAAATATTAAAAACCAGAAAAAAGAATACCGGCAGGACAAGGCCACAGCTGATAACCTTGAAAACAGGGTTTTTAACGTGCAGCATTATTAGAGCAAAGACTATGCCCGCAGCGAGAAATCCACCACGAGAGAATGTCAGCATAATGGCCAAAAGGTTGGCAGAGAAAAGTCCAAAAGTCATTAAGCCTCTGAGAGCCTCATTTTTTATGAAAGTCGCGTGTCGGCCCCCGTAAAAGATAAAAGCTAGGTTGGTGACCAAAAATACGGCGTAGGCATTGTTGTCACCAATTCTCGCTGGCCCGGCAATACTTCTTGAACCAGCAAACAATCCAAACACTCCATAGTATGCACCCAAAAGTCCTGCCGATAGTGCAACTGTCCATACAAACATTCTTAGTTTTCTAATATTTGGAAGGAGGGCTGGGGCTAAGCAGGCCATGAAGATGATTTTAGTAATATTTTCCACTGACCTGCCAATTTGAGGTAAGGAAAACACAGTGGTGTAGGCAAGTGAACTAAAACAAGCCAATGCAAATAGATAGGAAAGCCAGGTTAAAGTGTTATTAACTAGAAGCCCCTGTTTTTGTTGTACCGAGGTTAGGATTACAACAGCAGCCACGAGCATGCTTAATTTTGAGCCCTCTAGGGATCCATAAGTGAGCTCCAGAGGAGAGGCAAAGGAGTACCAAGTGTAGAGCAGCAGGCCGAAGAAGGCATCGCCAAAGGACATGATAATCCCAGCGGCTGTCAGGACCAATACTAGTACGGTTCGCTTCATTGTTCTAAAATTTGGGTGTCGCCATCATATTGATTGTGTGGAGAAGGATATCATGGGTAATGAGGCACCCACACTCCTTTTTTTCATGGCATGTGCCCAGGTAGTCGAGTATACTGCGCCTCATTTAAATTCCGTGTTTTCTAGATCTGAAGACACTGCAGTATAGAAGCCGAGCGTAGGCGAGGCCATAAGACAGTTTACTCAACCTCTAGATATACTGGCCAAGGCCGTTAGGCCTTTTGTCGAATCAAAGGTTAACTAGGGAGATATGGGCTATTTGGTTATTTTTATTGTAAAACGCTAGTCGCGTTTTAC
>CALIEE010000007.1 GCA_938022485.1 uncultured bacterium
AAAAGGATTTAATATCGGGAAATCCTGGGCTGCCTTCATATAGTACAGTTGTCCCACCAAGAGTTAGTGAACTAACTAACCAGTTCCACATCATCCAACCACAGGTGGTGTGATAAAAAACATTGTCTTTGTCGGAAATATTCAGATGAAGCTGGTGCTCCTTCATGTGTTGAATTAACGCTCCACCAGCTCGGTGAACAATACACTTTGGAGAACCAGTAGTACCGGAAGAGAAAAGTATATAAAGAGGATGATCGAAAGGAAGTTGTTGGTAAGAAATAGTAGAATCTGAGTTGCTCTTTTTGATTATATCTTGAAAATTCTCGCCATTCTCAGAACTAGCTTTTAGCCAAACAGTAGAAGAGATTGAATCCAAGGATTTGTTTACTTGCTTAACCTTGATTTGACAGTCAAAAACTTTGCCGTTGTAAGAGTAGTGGGGTGTAGCAAAAAGAATTTTTGGTTTGATTTGAGTGAAGCGGTCTAGAATTCCCTCAACACCAAAGTCTGGAGAGCAGGAAGACCATATGGCGCCAATACTGGCCGCGGCAAGAAAGCAAACTAAAGTTTCTTGATTGTTAGCTGCAATTGCAGCAACTCGATCTCCGGGTTCAATTCCTTTCTCTTTTAGAAACTCGGCTATGGCAGCAACCTGACTTTTGAGCTGCTGTCTTGAGAGTTGATGCTTTTCATTTTCTGTAAAAGAACAAACTAAAGGCTCTTGGGAGTCTTCTTTCTCAAGCAGGTTCTCAGTGTAATTCAACTCGGCTCCTTCAAACCAGCTGGAATTACGAAAAGGGCAGGGTTCGCCTCGACTAAAAGCCTTTTTAAAAGGCTTTGAAAACTTGATGCCCGCAAACTTAGCGAACTCACTCCAGAACAAATCTATCTCAGTTATCGAGAAATGATGTAGCTCATCCCAGTTACTGAAGTGTAAACCATGGTTTGAACCCAATTGAGTTTTAAAGGCCGTGAGAAGGGAATCTTCAACACTGGCAGGGTTCGGACTCCAGAGAATGTTAGCCATAGTAGCAAGTTTCAATTAAGCTTTAAGAAGTTAAAGAGTAGCACACCGAGGAGCTTCAGCCCTCAAAAATTGTTGATAGTATGACTGATATTCTTAAAGACAGCTTTGCTGCCACCAACTTTGCAAGAGATCTAGGGAAGGTGAAAGAAGCAACTAGTGGTTGTTATGATCTTGTGATTATTGGCGGAGGAATACATGGGGCTTGGTTAGCCAGAGATGCTATTCTACGAGGTTGTCGAGTGCTCCTTCTAGAGGCTCGAGATTACGGAGAGGGAACTAGTTCCAGATCCTCCAAGATGATTCACGGGGGAGTCCGTTATTTGGAGAGTGGGGATGTTAAGCTTGTCTTTGAATCACTTGCTGAGCGTGCTCGGCTTCTTGATATAGCTTCCCATCTCTCACGTGAGCAGCGGTTTTTTTACCCAGCTATTGGTGGCAGCACTAGGCCCGGCTGGCAAAATAGAATAGGTCTGACTGCTTACGACGCACTGGCCAAGATTTCCTCGTTTAGAGATGGAACAAGAGCTTTGCCTGGTTGCCGGGGAGTCTCTAAGTCTGAGACCGGCTATCAAAGACTCGAGAATATGGGCTTAAGTTTTGATAGTTTGCTTGAGTATTCTGATGGCCAAATGAATGACGTCCGAATAGTGGTTGAGGCGATTTTAGATGCTAGTGAGTTAGGAGCAACTTGCCTGAATCATGCCCCCGTAAAAGCTATTTCTCGAAAGGGAAAAAATTTTCAGGTCGAGTGGGAAAGGGCTGGAGAGTTATATAGCACTGAAACTGAGTTCATTATCAATTGCACAGGTCCTTGGTCTACTGGGATCGAGAAAATGCTTGGTCGGGAGCAAGGAACCTTTCCTAAACTAGTTTTAAGTCGAGGCACTCACCTGTTATTTGATGTGCCTTGGGAAGGGCCTGGCCTAATTTTACCTACGGGAGAAAAGGGAAGGTACTACTTTGTTTGGCCTCACTTTCACCCTGGCTCAAACGCAACCTTAGTTGGGACTACCGACCAAATAACGAAGGAAGTGCCGGATGACCCACAGGCCAACCAGGTGGAAATTGATCAATTGGTTGGATATCTTAAACGGGACTTACCAAACTCGGGTTTGGCTAGTGCAGAGTTTTATCAAAGCTTCTGTGGTTTGAGAGCTTTGGCTCAAACCAACTCTGGCTCAGGTTCGGTGTCATCAATTTCCCGCTCTGAGATTTGGTTGGAGGGAGAAGGTTGGCTTAGTCTTGCTGGAGGAAAGTATACCAGTGCTCGACATACCGCTGAGTCTGGCATTAGCAAAT
Organism: uncultured bacterium; assembly: GCA_938022485.1. GTDB lineage: Bacteria > Bdellovibrionota_C > UBA2361 > SZUA-149 > CALKYB01 > CALKYB01. The sequence goes on from CALIEE010000007.1 coordinate 2,327, forward strand.
ACTTCGAAAAGCAGAAAAAGGCTGATGTTTCTAAAGAAACCATAGAGGAAGTTAGGAGTAGAAAACTGCCCGGATCTCAGGGACAAGTAGACGAAGCTAAGTTAAAGAAGGAGCTAGACAAAACACTATCCGGCGCCTCTGAAGAGCGAAAAAACGTTATTTTGGACAGTTTAATAGCTCGTTTTGGATCAAAAGCAGAAGAGGTAATAGCCTATAATTCTTCAGAAAATGTTGATTCCATGGCTGATGGACTACTTTTTTGCGAAGTAAAGTATACAATCGAGAGAGAACAACCCATAACGGTAGTAGATATCCTGCGACGTCGCTTAGGGCTATCTCACCTGGCTGGTTTTTCCAGTAAAGCGGAAGAGCTAGTGAGGGAAATTGCCGGGCGATAGTCGTGGTTATCTTTCAGAGGTTTATTATTCTTTCAGTCTCGCCTTACTTGGTTGGTTCGAGCATGACTTACACTTACATACGGTTTTAAGCTTAATGAAATCAGGAAGAATCTAGTTATTCTTCGCTTGTTAATTTTTTGGAAAAGTTTGGTCGCTTTTCCCAATTGAGTTTAAAGACAATGAAACTTAAAGCTGTAACCCGTTTAGCATCATTAAATCTACTATTCACAGTAGTCTTAATCCCCCTTTTCACTGACTTGGCAGAGGCTCAGAGTCAATCGAACGCCTACGAAGATGAGCGAATTGCTTTTCTTGTGGAACAGGATAAATATCAGGAAGACCTGAAAAAATGGGAGTTTAAAGTCCAGCAGAAAAAACTTAAAGCTCAGCAGAAAGCTAGAAAAGCTGCGATGAAGAAAGCTGAGAAAAGGCGTAAAGCTGAACTAAAAGAAATTAAGCGACAGGAGCGTGAGGCTGAAAAAGCCAGAAAGGCTGAAGAAAGAAAGCAAGCCAAACTTGCTAAGGCGGAAGCTAAGAAAAGAAAGAGTGCAACTTCTAGTGAAAAGAGTTCCCGTCCTGCAAAGAAAGTTGCAGAAAAGAAACAGTCTGAAACGAGTAAGACTTCAAGAGCAAAGGAAGGCTCTAAAGAGGTTAGTTCCAGGACTACTGAAAAGACCCAGAAGCGAAGCTTTATTCAGCGACTTAGAGAAAGCCTCTTCTAGGCGGCTTTCTCTTCAGTAGTTCCTTTATTCTCGCCGCCCTAGCTGACATGTTCGGCTAGGGTGACCAAAAAACTCTTAATTTACAAACAGTAAATACCTCTTTTTGGGCAAAAGCCTTCTGGCTTTGCTCTACCTGTGTTATCAAGTGCCTCAGGCTAGGCTTTTAGAATGTATAGAATTCAGGGGCGTCTTGTGGCGCATTATTAGTTGAGTTTTCCAGAGATAATTAGTTCGGGCGAAAGAATACTTTCTTTTGAGTTCTTCCCTCCTAAAAAACGTGAAGGGTTGGAGAAGACACGCAAGTTGATTAGTGATCTAGCGAGGTTTAGTCCGCAGTTCATGACCTGCACCTATGGAGCAGGTGGAGGAACTCGTGATACTACTGTCGAAATAGTCGACTTTATCCGCAATGAACTTCAAGTTCCTGCTGTTTCCCATCTCACTTGTGTTGGGCATACAATTGAAGAGCTGGAGTTAATACTTGGCAAGCTGCAAGCCACGGGAGTTAAAAACATACTCGCTTTAAGAGGTGATCCGCCTAAGGGCGCAACTAAGTTTGTACCTGTCGAGGGTGGACTATCAAGCGCGAGAGAGTTAGTTGATTTCATAAATGAGAATTATAATTTTAGTGTCGCTGTTGCTGGTTATCCAGAAGCGCATCCGGAAGCAACTTCTCCACAAGCTGATTTAGACTACCTTAAAACTAAAGTAGATGCCGGTGCTGATATTATTATTACCCAGCTGTTTTTTGAAGCTGATGTGTACTTTGCTTTTCAAGATAAGTGTCGGAAAGCGGGGATTGATGTGCCAATCTTGCCAGGGATTATGCCGATTTCTAGTATTAAGCAGGTTAGAAAGTTTACTGGCATGTGTGGAGCTAGCATCCCAGAAGGATTGCAGAAGAGTTTAGCGGGCTTGGAAAAATCGGGTGATGAAGTAGTTGATTTTGGGACAGATTACGCGACCGAATTAGTTCAGAATCTTTTGGACGGTGGAGCCCCTGGAGTTCATCTTTATACCCTGAATAAATATAATCAGGTGGGCCAGATTGCAGAGTCAGTGGGTTTTCCTTTGAATGTTGAAGCTAGTAGGAAAATTTGTTGCTAAACTAGAGAGCAGCAGTATTCTTATCGCTGTACCTTGTATTGGGTTTTAGAAGGTTTTGCCTGAGCTAGCTTTTTCAGACCTCGCTCGTTTTGAGCCAAGTGTTCCAGAATCCAATATACCGTTTCAGATTGAGGCTTGATGCCGATTTCTATCGCAAGTTCTTCAGCTGTGAAACTATCTAATTCCCTGTTCTTCAATTGCTTTTGAATTGCCTCTTGAACTTCGAGAACCTTATTCGCCGCTTTTTTCCCAGCTTCTACACCAGGTTGGTTGTAGGCGTTAATATCGACCAGTTCAGCGTATATTCCGACAGCTCGTTCGTAGAGTGCCAGTAGAGCTCCTAAGCTCTTTTCGTTTAATTTATTCAAGGTAATTAAATAACTTTGGCGATTACTGTCCGAAAGAGCTTGAGAGGTTCCAAGTAAAAATCCCTGAAGATAATCACCGGAAGTTACGCCAGGGGTTATTTCTAGTGAAGGATTTTTAATATCTTGTTTGTCTTGTAGTACCTGAATGAAATTTGCGACAAAATCGTTTTTACCATCTCTTAATTGTTGAATATAAGCGTGTTGGTCGGTGGAGCCCTTATTTCCAAAAACAGAAATTCCTTGAAAAACTTCCTTACC
>CALIEE010000008.1 GCA_938022485.1 uncultured bacterium
ACTGGAGCAGCCAATTCCAGAGACGAACACGTATTTCTCGCGAGGTATGTTTAGTGTCGGGAGAAACTTCTGCACTGAGTTAAGAATAGAGTAGTCCCCGCAACCCGGGCACCAACGCACATCGTTGTCAGTGACAAAATCTTTCTTGCTTTGTTTTTCTTCTGTAGCTGTTTCAGACATCTTACTTACCTATTTGTTGGTCTGTTTATTGAGTTAGATAATTCTAGTGAATGCTTTTAGCGCCTTGGCTTCCCTTACCGGAACCTGCCCTGGCTTTAATCTCTTCTACTACCTGTGAGACTTTCAAGGGTTCGCCTCGAACGACATTCAGTCCATCGATCTCAACTAGGAATTCTCCTTGAAGCATTTGCTTCATTTGGCCAGTATTGATTTCCGGAAGAAGTATTCTCTTGTAGGAAGTTAAGATTTCACCAAGGTTAGGCGCAAAAGGGCAAATGTGTTTGAGGTGAATTCTTGCAACACTCACACCTTCGTCAATACAAGATTCAACTGCTTGACGAAGAGTTCCTTCAGTTCCTCCCCAACCAACAACCAAAAGATCAGCATCTTTGTCCCCTTGTACTTCAATTGGGTCAATGTCCTGAGCGATACGTTCGATTTTCTCCGCACGCAAAGTAGTCATTAAATGGTGATTGTCCGAGTCGTAGCTGACGTTGCCAGTTTCGTGCTCTTTCTCCAGGCCACCAATTCTATGGGTAAGTCCTGGGATTCCGGGAACTGCCCATGGTCTAGCCAGAGTCTTCTCGTCTCTCTTGTAAGGGAGAAACTCGCCATCAGGATTGTTATTTTCCGTAATCTTGTTGATTTCAAACGGTTTCAACTGAGAAGGATCCGGTATTCTCCAAGGCTGAGAAGAATTCGCTATATAACCATCAGTTAGAAGAATTACTGGGCAAGTATACTTAGTAGCGATTCTTGCCGCCTCGTATGCCATTTCGAAAGCTGACTCAGGACTTGAAGCTGCAAGTACACAAAGTGGAGCGTCTCCCGGACGCCCATGCGCTGCAAGAAACAAATCAGATTGCTCAGTTTTGGTTGGTAGACCAGTTGAAGGACCACCGCGCTGAACATCAATGATCACCATTGGAAGTTCAGCTATTAGAGCAAGGTCTATAGCTTCAATCTTTAAAGCAACTCCAGGGCCACTGGACGAAGTGATTGCAAGGCTTCCAGCATAGGCGGCACCAATAGTTGCACCCACGGCAGCTATTTCATCTTCAGCCTGAAAGGTCGTGATTCCCAGACCTTTATGTTTCGCCAACTCATGCAGCAGGTCACTGGCAGGAGTAATCGGGTAGGCTCCAAAAAACATTGGTAGCTCGCTTTTCTGAGCAGCGGCTATCAGTCCATAGGCAGTAGCCATTGTTCCGTCAATGTTTCGGTAAGTTCCAGGCTCCATTGAAGCAGGTGGAATTTCCCAAGTAATGTCGAAAATTTCCGTAGCCTCTGCGTATGCCATTCCCCCCTTAAGGGCTAGAATGTTAGCATCCGCGATTTCAGGCTTTTTCTTAAACTTGGCTTTTAGCCAACGCTCAGTGCTTTCTGGTCCACGGTTAAACATCCAAAGCATTATGCCAAGGGTGAAAAAATTCTTACATCTCTCAACGGCCTTGTTTCCTAGATCCGTTTCAGCAAGAGCGTCTTTAGTGAGCCTCGTAATTGGAACAACATACAGTCTGTACTTTTCGGCTAATTCTTGGTCTTCGCAAGGGTTAGACTCGTAGTCGACACGAGCTAAGTTTTTCTTGTCGAAGGCATCTTCGTTTAGAATTAAAACACCCCCTGGCTTGAGGTCTGCTAAGTTAGCTCGCAGTGCAGCTGGATTCATTGCAACTAAGACATCAGGCGTATCCCCGGGAGTATAAATTTCAAAGTTACCGAAGTTGATCTGAAACGCACTCACTCCCGCAAGTGTTCCGGCAGGAGCTCTAATTTCAGCAGGAAAGTTGGGAAGAGTCGCTATATCATTCCCTGCAAGAGCACTTTCGTTGGTGAATTGACCCCCGGTAACTTGAATTCCATCACCTGAGTCCCCAGCAAATCTAATTACTGCCGAATCTCTTTGCTCGCATTGGGCTGCTTGAGACATGATTTTTCCTGTAATTTCAATATCTTGCGTTAACAAACCAGCGGATAATAATAAACTTTAAAATGAAAAAGGCAACCCTTTTACTGGCGTTTCAGCGAACTTACTTTGCTAGGGATGTTAAAATTGACAATTTTTCAGGGTTAATTACAATAAGCCCCTGAAGTCCTTCGTGAATAGTCTTTGGGCGGTGAGTAGGTTGCTCACCGTTTGGCTAGTTTGTTTTGTGTCGGCTTGAGAAAAATTTTCATATCTCAAGCTCAAGGGTAGTTCCCGGTAGATTTCTCTGTGTTGTAATTCTGTAATACGAACTAAATTTTGGCTTGGTTTTTTCAGGCCTGAGCAGTGAATGATCTATCTCGACGCCAATTCTACCTCTAGAATAAGACCGGCTGCACTTGAATCCGCCGCCAGTTTTTTTGGAAATCCTTCCAGTGTTCATGCTGCCGGACGCCGAGCTAGGGCTTCCTTAACGAAGGCCGAAAATTCTATTCGTTCTTTTCTAGATGTTCCTAAAGATGCTGAGCTAGTTTTTACCTCTGGTGGGACTGAGTCCTGCAATAGTCTTGTTCTTGGATTTACTACACCGGAGCAGAGAGTTTTAATTAGCCCACTCGAACACCCAGCTATCACAGAGCCGCTTTCAAACAGGAATGCCAAGATAGAACTAATGCCACTGAATTCGGATGGGCGGATTGATGTTCGGAAAGTTAGTGAGCTTGACCTAAGCGATATCCAACTGGTGTGTCTAATGTTAGCCAGCAATGAAAGTGGAGCAGTGCAACCGGTTGCAAAGCTTTCTTCAGTGCTAAGAGGTAAAGGTTATGTGGGGGCTATTGTAAGCGACGCTTCCCAAGTGCCAGGTAAGCAGGATTTTTCCGCTGCAAAGCTCTTTGAGGCAGGAGTTAGTGCAATCGCCGTTTCAGCCCATAAACATGGTGGTCCAGTTGGGGTGGGAGCTCTATTAATCGCTCCTTGCAAAAGCGATAGCTGCCTTTTGTTTCGACCGCTAATTTCTGGTGGTCCTCAACAGAACCGCTACAGGGCTGGAACTGAAAATTTACCAGCCATAGTGGCCTGGGGAAAAGTTTGTGAACTACTAGAAGTTAACTCTACTGCTGAGCGAGAGCATGTTGCTGCATTAAGGGATTCTCTCTGGAGTTGTTTAACCGACTCCATTGCGGGTTTGACTAGACTAACTCCTTCAACTGGTCCGATCCTTTCAAATACACTTCAAATATTAGTTGAAGGCTGCCGAGCCGATGACTTGGTTGTGGGACTGGACCTTGAGGGTGTCTGTATATCAACTGGCTCTGCTTGTGCCTCTGGTAAACAGGAAGTGTCCCGAGTTGCTATGGAGCTCGGTCATTCGGCTGAGCAGGCTTCAAGTGTTGTCCGCCTTAGTTTGGATTGGGATTTTACCCAAGAGCATCTCGATAGCGTAGTTGAAAAGTTTTCAACTGTTGTCGGTAGAATGAGAGATGTGGATAGCGATAGTGATTCTGCAGTTCCGGCAGGTAGTGTGTCTGGTTCAAGAGGTGCTGGCTTATGAGTAATGAGCTAAAAAACCTATCCGGGCAATCAGTTGTTGTGGCCATGAGTGGTGGAGTGGACTCAGCCGCTGCCGCTATTTTGCTTAATAACGTCGGAGCTAAGGTGGTTGGAGTCTCCATGCAAGTTTGGGACTACAGGGCTGGTGGGGGTAATGCCTCTCGGGCTACTTGCTGTTCTCCAGCTGACTTTAATGATGCTAGAGAGGTGGCAGAGAAGGCTGATTTTCCTTTTTACGTTTTCGATTTTGAAGACAGCTTTTCAGAGTCGGTTATCAATCCTTTTGTAAAGAGCTATTTAGAGGGAAAGACCCCTAACCCCTGCTTAGAATGTAATCGTAAGGTGAAGTTTCGAGAGCTTAGAAAACGTGCTTCTGGGCTTGGAGCTGATTTTGTGGCTACGGGACATTATGCTCAGGTTAAAGATCTTCCTTCAGGGGAGAAAGGATTGTTCACTGGCGCTGATCAAAACAAAGACCAAAGCTATTTTCTTTATGCAATGAAAGAATCTGAGTTGCAGAAGACCCTTTTTCCGGTTGGCGCTATGGAGAAGCCTGAAGTTAGACAGCTGTTGTCAGATACAGGGATTAGTATCGCCGAGAAACCTGAAAGTCAGGATATCTGTTTTGTAGCCGGACGAGTGGGTGATTTTATTGAAAAGCATTCAGGAGTGATTGCGGCCCCAGGTCCGATAGTAAATGTTGCTGGAAAGATTTTGGGCCAGCATGATGGTATTCATAACTACACCGTGGGGCAGAGAAAGGGGCTTGGGATTAGTAATCCTGAACCACTCTATGTCTTGGAGATCGATGCTGAGTCGAACTGTGTTCGCGTAGGTGAAAAGCAAGAGCTTGAGCGCAGTGAGTTTTTTGTTGAGAACCTGAGCTGGGTCTCTGAGTCAGTTTCTCACTCAGAGCCAATTGAAGTCCTAGCTAAGCTCCGCTATCGGCACCAAGGGGTTAGAAGTTTGGTGCATCCTTTGGGTGATGGCCAGGCTCGAGTAGAGTTTATCTCCGACTGGAGCACGGTTAGTCCAGGTCAAGCAGCAGTTTTTTACGAAACTGAAACGGACCAAGATGGGGATCGACGAGTATTAGGGGGAGGCACTATTTCAGCCAATGTCAGTCATTAAACAAAATGCCGAACCAAAAGCTGAGAATGAGCTTAGAGTTGCCTTTGAGACGTTAGGCTGTCGCAGCAATTTTGCAGACACAGTTGAGCTTCAGGCTGCAGTTACTGAACAGGGTGGCACGCCTTGTAACTTTGACTCGCAAGCAGATGTTTATGTGCTTAATACCTGCACTGTGACTGACAATGCCGATAAGACGACATTGAAAGCGTTAAGGCAGATACGAGCAAAAGCCCCTGAAGCTAGAATAGTGGTTACAGGTTGTATGGCAGAGACTGGAAAGGACCTAATTGCGGAAGCTGGTTTGGGTGATGTGATAGTTGGACCTGGTCAAAGAACTAAGGTGCTTGATGCAATATTAAGCGGAGAGAGTTCAAACGAGCGTTCAGACAGTGGGGAGCTGGCGGAAGTTTATCCTGATGGTCGCAGGGCTAAGAAAAGCTCTGCTAAGTTTAAATCTATTTCCTTGGATCACGAGTTCCCAGCTGCCTTATCGGGTCCGGCGGAGTATCTAGGTGAAATAGCGAATCGCTCACGTTATCATCTTCGCGTTCAAGAGGGCTGTGAGAACAGTTGTACTTTTTGTATTATTCCTCAAACCAGAGGTCGGTTAAGTTCAAGAAGTATTGAAGATTTACTAGCGGACATCCGTAAACTCTCAGGGTTAGGTTACCGTGAAGTGGTGCTCACCGGAACGCACTTAGGGGGCTATGGAGTAGACACAGGTAGTAGCCTTTATGAGCTATTGGCCAAAGTAGCTGAGCAGCATATAGCCAGTGACACTCTCCCAAGGGTTAGACTTAGCTCTATAGACCCGAACGACTTAGATTTAGAAACACTTCAGCTGATTCTTGGAACACCAGAGGTGTTTTGCAATCATCTGCACATCTGTGTGCAAGCTTTCGACGAGCAGGTCTTAAGGCGCATGAATCGCCTGTATGCTTTATCCGAGGCGCTGGAGTTAATTGATGCTATTTCTGAGCTTTCACCAGACTGTGGCCTTGGTTCTGATGTGATTTGTGGTTTTCCGGGTGAGAGTAGAGAGCAGACGGAAAAAGCAATGGAGCTTTTCCAAACACTTCCCTTTAACTACCTTCATGTCTTTCCGTATTCAGAGAGAGAAGGGACTGCAGCAACTAGATTGCCTGAGGTGATCGATTATTCAGAACGAAAGAGACGAGCTGCACGTTGGCGTTCTCTGGCCTCCGAGCAGAGAACTAAGTTTTTAGAGAGTCGTTTAGAGAAAGAGGTAGAACTTGTTGTTGAGAAGGTCTCAGGGCAGTGGGTGGAGGGAACTACCCGAGAATTTATTGGAGTTAGGCTCGATCGTAACCAGTTTGCTGACATTCAGTCAGGAGAGTTGTTACGCGCGAGAGCAGTTAGTGTTAACCGAGCGCAGGAAAAATTGTTATGCGAACTATAAAGCCAGGAAAGTTGGCAGAAAAAAAAGCTAAGAATGAGAAGACTGGAAAAGATGGTAAGTCTTCTTTTTCGGGTCGTGAAATATGGGACGACTTTGACGTCGATCAAAAATCTAAGAAGCTTAAATCCTACGAGCCGGGAGCTGCTGGTCGTATGGTTGAGCAGGTCAATAAGAAAAAGGACTCAGCTGACCCTAGGGTAGTAGACGAAAGCCAATTGGGACCTGCACCGAAGCCGAGGGAAGACTACGATAAGATTGAAGAAAAATTTGGCGTAGTCTTTAAGGATAAAACTTTACTCGGCCGTGCTCTGACTCATCGCTCTGCTTTGGGAATCAAAGAGCGCTCTGACTATGAGAGACTGGAGTTTCTTGGAGACGCTGTCCTTGATTTAACGGTTGCTCATTTGCTCAGTGATAGACACCCGGATGCTAAGGAAGGGGATTTGTCTAAGATGAGAGCTGCCCTTGTAAATACTCAAGCCCTGGCTGATGTGGGTAAAGAGATTGAGCTAAGCGGTTTTATTAAGCTGGGTCGAGGAGAGCATTCCAGTGGGGGAGCAGAGCGTCCATCTATATTGGCTGATGTAATGGAGGCTATAGTAGGCGCCATTTACCGAGACCAAGGCTACGAAGTGGTTTTTACCACGATTGAGAATTTGTTCGGAGAGTCCTTAGACAAAGTAACTCCCTTTGATCCCAAGACTGAGCTTCAGGAAGAGCTTCATGTGGCCGGAAGTGAGCCACCAAATTACTTGTTGGAGCTTGTAGAGGGGCCGGAACATTCACCAACTTTTGTTACGGTGGTTATTGTTGATGGGGAGATTGCAGGCAGAGGTAAAGGCCGAACCAAGAAAGCCTCACAGCAGGCTGCTGCCGCTGAGGCTCTGGGGAGGCTTTTTGCTGGGGAAAGTGATATAGAGTTAAAGACAGGTCAGTCTGGAATTATCGCTGGAGCGCTTTTAGCAGATAAGGAAGGTGATGATGAGCTTGGCGAAGACGAATTCTCCGATGAGTATTCGGAAGCCGAAGAGAGTAGTGAATAAGATGTGCAGTGAAGAAGTAAAAATCGAACGTTCTGGAACTATAGCTATTGTCGGCCCAGCTAATGCCGGTAAGTCAACTTTGTTGAACAGGATTGTTGGTGAGAAAGTTAGTATCGTCTCCGCTAAGGCTAATACGACCCGAAACCGAATTCTCGCAATTAAGAATCTAGATAAGGCCCAGTTGATTTTTATCGACTCGCCCGGGTTTGTTGGTAATAAGAAGAAGTCAGCTTTGGGTGGAATGCTTGAACGAACACATCAAGATGTTGCCAGTGGAACTGACCTAGTTCTTTGGGTAGTTGACAGTGCAGAGCTGATTAATAGAAAATGTACCTTAGATCAGACTCTTGCTGAGTTTTCAAAAAGTGGAGTTCCCGCTCCAGATGTAGTAGCCTTAAATAAGACGGATTTATTCCCAGCTGAGAAAATACTGCCAGTTATTTCGGAACTAGACCAAAAGCTATCTTCTAGTCAGACTCAGATTGTTCCAGTCTCAGCTTTAACAGGGGAGTCTGTTGAGAATCTGTTGTCTTTACTTGATGAGAAACTTCCGGAAGGTCCTGCACTTTTTTCACTAGAAACTGTTACTGACCAAACTGAAAATTCTAGAGCTACCGAGTTAATTAGAGAACAGTTGTTCCGACAGCTCAGACAAGAAATTCCATATGGAACAGCCGTTATCCTTGAAAAATGGGAAGAGGATGATCAAGCGATTAGAATTCATGCCAAGATCCTTGTGGAGCAGGAGAGCCATAAGGGAATGGTGATTGGTAAAGCCGGCTCAAGGCTAGCCTCGATTGGTAAAGCCAGTCGAACTCAATTGTCCAGAGTTTTTGGTGTGCCAGTTCATTTGAAACTCTTTGTCAGAGTGGAAAAAAACTGGAGCCAAACTGAAAAAGGTCTTGAAAAACTTAGAGTTGCTGGAGGGCTTGGAGATGGCTGCTAGAGTTCCTGTTATTGCGATAGTTGGTCGCCCTAATGTGGGTAAGTCTACACTTTTTAATCGTATAGTTGGAGAGAAGAGAGCTGTTGTTGAGGATCGTGAGGGAGTTACCCGCGACCGGAACTATGCCTTCGTTACTGATTATGATTTTCCTTTTCATCTGGTTGATACGGGTGGAATTGAAATAGATGAGTCTCGTGAGTTAGCTGGAGAGGTGAAAGAACAGGCAGTGCTTGCAATTGAGGAAGCAGATTTGGTGCTGGCGCTGTTCGATGGTGATGCTCCTGTTCATCCCGATGACGAAGCAGTGGTTAAGCTCTTAAGAAAGCACGATAAGCCGGCAATCTATATAGTCAATAAGTGCGACGGTAAGGAGCAAGTAATAAAAACTGCTGAGTTTTATTGTCTAGGTATAGAAGAACTTATTGATATAAGCGCTCTTCATGGACACGGGGTTCTGTCTTTGATGGGGGAAGCTTTGTCTAGGTTGCCAGATAGTAAACTGCTAGCCGCCTCAGCTGAGAGTAGAAGGAAGCATGAAGAAGAGCTGCTTTCTAAAGTGGAAGAGTTGGAGCCGCTTGAAATAGAAGAGGAAGAAGAGCCTGCACCTTCTAGGCCAATGAAGAAGAAGCGATCTTTTGCTTTAGTTAGCGAAGAGGCAGAACGAGTTGAGATGGAGCACTCCTTTGCACCAGTGTTTGATCCTGAATCAAATGAAGACGAAGGGGAATATGGAAAAGCTAATAGGCTTAGAGATCATAAGTTTTCAGTTATAGAGGGTGGAAAGTCAGATGACGATGCTGATTCTTCAGAGGAAGAAAGTGAGACAGTTGAGCTAGAAAATATTGCGGTTGCAATTGTGGGTAGGCCCAATGTTGGAAAGTCTACTTTCTTAAATTTACTAGCAGGTGAGGAGAGGGCGATCACTTCTCCTATCTCTGGAACCACAAGAGACTCTCTTGATTTGGAAATGACCAGAGATGGCCAAAAGTTTACTTTCATTGATACAGCTGGTCTTAGAAGGAAATCTAAAATCTTTGATGAGGTTGAGCGCTACGCAACTATGAGAGCACTTAGTTCGATCTCTGCCTGTGACGTGGCAGTTTTAGTGATTGATGCTGAGGAGGGGCCGACAGAGCAGGATGCTACTATTTTAGGGCTCGCTCATGACCAGGGGCGGGGAGTGGTTATAGCAGTGAACAAGTGGGATCTGCTTGAGAAAAATCATAGGACGGTCAAAGAATACACTCAAAATATAAGAGTAGCGTTTAAGTTTGCTCAGTATGCACCAATAGTTTTTATGTCGGCTCTCTCAGGTCGGCGTTGTCCTAAGGTAGTGCAAGCAGTGAAGGAAGTTGCTGAGGCTAGAGAGCAGAGAGTTCCTACTAGAAGGTTAAACAGAGTGGTAGAACGTGCGGTAGCTACTAAGTCTATGCCTTCCTATAGAGGACGTAGACTAAAGCTTTATTATGTTACTCAAGTAGAAACTTGCCCTCCTAGGGTTGTTCTTTTTCTAAACCATCCTAAGGGTCTTCATTTTTCTTACTTGAGGTACCTCAAAAATGCTATTCGTGGCGAGTTTGAGTATCCAGGAACGGATATAAAGTTGATGACTCGAAAAAGGTCTGGAACTAACGGTTAGGCTAAAAGATCACCAATGCAGGGTTCAGTTGGTAAGCTTGTTGCGCCTACGGCGGGTGGTTTCTTAAACCTGTTAACAACTTTACTAGCCATTTGTTAGCCTTGTCTTTTTCTCCTAGTTCTTATGTTTGGGAACATTACCTTATTATCTCTAATTGGTGATCTGCCAAGTTGTTGTCCAGAAAAACTTTCATTGGAAATTGTCAGAGTGAAGGCCCTAGCTCTTCGATTAAGGACAATTTTGGCTTCTGTAACAATCTTGTTGCCTGCTTCTTTGGCTCTGTGTAGCTTTACTGGAATTGTCGAGGGTTGTCTTCGTTCAGGTTTGGCTAAGCTTAGCTAAATCTTTCTATTGTTAAAGTATAAATCTGGCTCAACGATTTCCATGAAAAGCAAATATTTTAATTTTAGTTTTCTAGTTATTAGTCTTCTTCTAACACCTTGTATTGTGCAGGCCCAAGATGCTGATGGAGATTTTGTTCCTGACTTTATTGACTTTGATGATGACAATGATGGTATTGCGGACGAGCAGGAAAGAGAACTCGGGCCAAACCTGGTTGAGAATGGTGGTTTCGATCAAGCTCTAGGAGACTCGGGTTGGCTAGAGTCCCATTTTGAAGGTACTGAAACAGGCCCGATAATTTTTGGTGGTGTTGGTAACTCTCCTCTAACCTCTCCCCCAAGCGGACCAGTAAATCCTCAGGGAGTGCTTTTGTCTTTCGTTGATAATGACGGGAATTTGAATGGAGTTAGTCCTGTCCAGCTCGCGAATACTTCAACATTAAGCGTAGTAAATGGATTGGATTACACCTTTGCCTTTGACGCAGTTATGCTCGAGACAGGTGTTAACTTGGGTGCTTTGATTACTTGGGTTTTGATCGATTCCTCTACTGGTGGAATTGTTCAAACCATTCCAGGCTCTTCAGTAGAGTTGGATGGTATAGACAGGTTGGGTAATTTGCCAGTTGTTACTACCCAGTGGCAGACTTTTGGCTCTAGTTTTACTGCGACCGTTCCTACTGGAACTTACCAGCTAGCGATGGCCTTTGATGTTTTTGATGATCCTTCACCGCTCATCATTGATTTCCTAATTGATAGAGTATTTTTTGCTCAAGCCTCAGTTGACACTGATCGAGATGGCCTTCCAGATAGTAGAGATCTGGATTCTGATAATGATGGAATCACTGATAGTGAGGAAGCTGGACGTCTTCCCGATGCAGATGGCAATGGAATTATTGATGATCTGACGGATTTAAATGGTAATGGCCTTGCAGATGCTTTCGATCCTGCAATCGGTGGAAGGCGGGTTCTTCCCATTGACTCGGACAGAGACGGTATAGCTGACTTTCGCGAGTTAGATAGTGATGGCGATGGAATTCCAGACTCGGTTGAAGCCGAAGTTCCTGAAGATGGAGACGGTGACGGGGTTGTGGATTCTTATGAAGACCTGGATGGCGATGGAGTTCCAGATAGTTGTGATACTGATCAAGTTTCAGGTGCGGACTCGGCTCCAACGGATGGAATTTTGGATATTTGCCAAACAGGACCGGACTCTGATGGTGATAGGTTAAGTGATTCTACCGATCCCGATCTTAATGGAGATGGTTTTTCTGATAGCTCCAACCCAGACAATGGGGCGGCCCAGCCATCAATTCCATCCTCAGATAGTGATGGGCTTGAAGATTACAGAGACTTGGATTCTGACAGTGATGGTCTTTCTGATGACCAAGAATGTAACGCTTTTCCTTGCGAGGACTTTGACCAAGATGGTCTTGCAGATTTCCGCTCCATAGATAGTGATGGAGATGGTATTCCAGACATTACTGAAGGCTCTTCTGGCCCTGATTCCGATGCCAACGGTCTGGTCGATAATCTAAGTGACTCTGATAACGATGGATTGGCTGACGTCAATGATCCTGACCAAGATGGTCAAGTTGCTTTGCTTCCAAATACCGATGGAAGTGAAGGCCCTGACTATCGAGACCTCGATGCAGATAACGATAGAATTTTGGATGAAGTAGAGGGTGGTGCCCAGCCAGCGAGGCCAGTTGATACTGACGGAGAAGGGATCTTTGATTTTAGAGATTTAGACTCTGATAATGATGGCTTGCCTGACACGGTTGAAGCAGGAACTCCAAGTGCTAATCCGGTTGAGCCTCTGGACACAAATGGTGATGGGGTTCCTGACTTCCAGCAGCTCGATAGCGATGGCGATGGAATCGTAGATGCTACCGAGGCAGATGTAGCAGGGGACGTGAATCTTAACGGTATAGTTGATTCCGTTGAGGATGCCGACTTTGACCAAGTTCCTGACATTTGCGACCTAGATTTTACTGCTGGTCTTGATGTAATAGGTCCTGATGGGATTTTGGACAGCTGCCAGCCTGGTTTACCTGGAACATCAGGGAGTGATGTTGATGGTGATGGTATTGACGACACTTTTGATCCAGACGCCAATGGAGATGGGTTTGCTGATGAGCGAGACCCAGAGCTTACTGGAGTTCCTTTGTTTATTCCAGATACAGACCGAGATGGTTTCCCTGACTATCGTGACTTAGACTCTGATAATGATGGTCTTCCAGACAGTGCTGAGTGTGGCTCAGACGTGCCTTGCCCTGATGCTGACGGAGATGGAATCGTGGATCATCGGGAGCTAGACTCTGACAATGATGGAATTTTTGATGTAGCTAGTTCGGGGGGAGCTGACAGAAACGGAGACGGGATCGTTGATTGTGTAACCAGTTTTGCTCCAACAGGTTTTTGTCCGGAGTTTGAAGACCCAGCGAGGTTGAGAAGCCCAATTTTTGTTAAGTGGAACACGTTTCTTTCTCAATTGAATTTTCTGGAAATGGCTGTCCAGGGGGATCAACCCTTGGATATTAACTACACCGTTTATAATTTGTTCGGTGAAACTATGACTAGCTCTCAGGTGTTAGTTGCTGGAGGAGATCAGCAAGACTTGGATTTAAATACTATAGTTCAGAGTGTTTGTGATGCAGGTGATGCCTCTTGTTCAAACTTTGTTGACGTTGATGGCAGTGGGGTAATCGACAGCTATGGTTTAGTTAGGCTGGATTTTGATGATTCGGATCCTGATGTAAGATTAGTCGGAAGGCTTTCTAACTATCGTCCGGAAGGTGGTCTTGATTCTTTTTCCTTTGCCTTTGCTCGAGAGTTTAGAAATCCAAATATTGGAGTTAGCTCTGCCTCTTCAAATACGTTTGACTTAAACGCCAGTGGCTTTGTGGTTCCTAACTGGACAGAGGTTATTAACCTTTCTAGTGCTGAAAAGGACTTTACAGTAAATCTTTACAATGTGAATGGTGAGCTTGTTAAGTCTGACAGTATTAGCTTGTCGCCCCTGGAAGAAAGAGATGTTTCGGCTGGACATGAAATCAGAAACGCGGCTGGAGGAGTTGAGCAGGCTGTTTACTTAGTGGAAGTAATACCTGCAGATTTAGAAGCTGAGTATTTGATGAGCGTGGCTCGGTATAGCTCAAATTCTTTGCCGGGTTTTGATTCTGCTTCTTACAACTTTGCTTTTGCTGTTGAAGGTCGCTCAGGTGAAGAAACAAGTCTTTTTGGTCCAATAACCAATGAGGAGCTTGCTTGTGGTCAGATAATTAACTGGGTTGAGGTGATTAATACCTCCAATCAAACGGAGAGCTTTACTGTTACTTTCAGAGATTCACTAGGTGCGGTAGTCGGTCAGACTACTGACAGTTACCCGGCCAAATCTCAGATAAACTTTAATGCAAACTCTCTGTTGCCTGCTGGAGAACTTGGTAGTGTGGAAATTCAGTCCTCTACTCCGGGCGCTGCAATTGCTCAAAGTTTGGTATACATAATGGAGTGTGATTCCAGTCTTGTTCAAACTGCATACATGATTCAGTTGCGAGCCCCAGGAGGTGAAACTCAAGTAGGATCGGGCAATACGTTTATTCAAATGGAGAACTTTTTGAGACTAGTATCTACTAACGATGCTAGTAGCTTGGCTAATTTCAGCATTACTTCTTTCTCCGGTTTTACCGGTGAGAATATGGTTAGTTTGAGTAGTGGTGGAACCCAAGAAGTTCAGTTTAGCAGTGATCCTGCTGTTGGTTTTGGCGAAAATCAATACGGCATATTGGAAGTATCAGCCGGTTCGAGTTCCTCGCTAGTTGGGGATGTGCTTAGGATTCGTGAGGTTATAGAGAACGGAGAAATTCGCTATGACTTCGTGATGAGTTCGCCTCTCAGGTAGCTTTTAGGCTTGTATAGCTGGCTGCTGAGTGGCAGCCAGCTGCTAGTCCCATCTCTATTGAACAGAGGTTTGCTCATAAAGAATAAATCTGCTAGCTATCCGCATGGCTGCAATAAATTCCAATTTAAATATCCTTTTATCCTTCGTTCTCCATCCTTCAGGAGGGCGTCATGGCTGATGAGAATGTCAGGCAAGCTCTGACCTTTGACGATGTTCTTTTAGAGCCTCGAATGAGTGAGGTCCTACCTAAGGATGCGGATATATCTACAGAGCTAACAGAGAAAATTGAGTTAGGTATACCCATTGTAAGTGCTGCGATGGATACTGTTACGGAAGCGAGACTGGCTATCGCAATTGCTCAAGAGGGAGGGGTTGGCTTCATTCATAAAAATATGAGTCCAGAAGCCCAGGCTGCGGAAGTTAGAAAAGTCAAAAAGTCTGAGAGCGGAATGATTATAGATCCGCTTACTGTTAAGCCCGGCGAAACCATCGCCACTGCTGTTGGTATGATGAAGGAGTTTTCGATTTCAGGTCTGCCGGTAACCGATGACAATGGAAAAGTAGTTGGTATTGTTACTAACCGCGACCTGCGTTTCGAGACTGATTTTTCGAAGAAAATTTCTGATATTATGACCAGCGATAGTTTGGTTACAGTTC
>CALIEE010000009.1 GCA_938022485.1 uncultured bacterium
GGTAGATGTTGATATTTCAGCTAACGGTTATCTTCGAGAGGTTATTAGAAATACAGGTACTGAACTCTCCTTCCTCCAAGCTTTAGTCTTCAAGGATCCCAGCAAACTAGTGGATGAAAAAACTGACGGAAGCCCGATTACTATCGGAGACCCTCTTTCTCAAAGAAAAATAATTGATGTCCTTAATATTATCGACCTCTTGGAAGAGAAAAAACGTCCAGTGATTGCTGAAGAAGATGGCTTGGACGTATTGGGAACTGCTTCTAACTACTGGCTGCTCGATCCTCTTGACGGAACATATATGTATCTCAGAGGGTTCGATGGTTGGGGAATCATACTCTCCGAAGTATTAGACGGAGAGGTAGTTCGAGCTTTTATTTACTGTCATGGCTTTAAACCTCAAATGTTCGAATACTGTCGACTGGGGGGATTCGCGATAAACGGTCGTTCTCTCCCCGAACTTAAAAATGCAGAGCCCGAGGTTTTACTGGTAAGTGAAGAAAGTTTAGATCGCTTAGAAGTTAACCATCCTTGCCTGTTCGAAAAAATTAATGACCTTTTCAATACAGGGGAACTCATTCAGGAAGATTCTAAAAGTGCGGCCTCTAGTCTGTTTTCTATTTGCAACGGAAGCTATTCCTATCTCTCCACGGCAACTGCCATTTGGGAAGTTAATGCTCTAAGATCGATTGTAAATATTGGGGGTACCGTTCTCGATCTCGATGGTAAGCTACACAACATCTCCCAAAAAATTAGACAGCCGGTTTTCGCGAGTCCTAGCAAAACTCTTAGCGAAAGGTTGTTCGGATAATCCAAGAGGGGAAAATCGACCAAGAAAGTCGATCCCCTCTCTTTTTAAACTTTGGCTATTCTATCCTGTCCCGCCATAAACGGCCTTAAAACTTCAGGAACGACTACGCTACCGTCTTTCTGCTGGTAGTTCTCAAGAATAGCGACAACAGTTCTACCCACGGCAAGCCCAGATCCATTTAGCATATGAACCAGCTTAGGCTTCTTCTCACCGGCTGGACGATAACGAATTTTTGAACGGCGACTTTGGTAGTCAGTGGTATTAGAGCAACTACTAATCTCACGGTAAGCATCCATTCCCGGAAGCCAAACTTCCAAGTCATAGGTCTTAGCAGCAGCAAGTCCCATATCACCACTACTCAAGGTAACTCTTTGATAAGGAAGCCCGAGAGCTTCGAGAACTCCTTCGGCATTCTCCGTTAGCTTTTCGAGTTCATTAAAAGATTGCTCCGGTTCTACAAGCTTAACCAGCTCTACTTTATTAAACTGATGGAGTCTGATCAGTCCTCTAACATCTCGACCATGAGAACCTGCCTCTGCACGAAAACATGGTGTAAAGGCCGTCAAATAGACGGGCAAATCTGCCTCTTCCAAAATTTCATCTCGGTATATATTAACCAATGCAACTTCAGAAGTTGGAATTAAATATCTTTTGTCGTCCTCTCCCTCAGTCTTAAACAAATCTTCTTCAAACTTTGGAAGTTGGCCAGAGGCTGTCATGGACTCTTCTTTAACCAGCAAAGGAGGAATAATTTCCTGGTAGCCATTTTTACGATGCTCTTCGAGCATAAAGTTAATTAAAGCTCGCTCCAACCTTGCTCCATCACCTCGGTAAAGAGAGAACCTAGCTCCAGAAATTTTCGCCGCCCGCTCAAAATCTAGAATTCCTAAATTTTCTCCCACTTCCCAGTGAGGCTTGGCCTGAAAATCAAACTCTGGCTTTTCTCCCCATATTTTCTCAACTCGATTGTCGGCTTCAGTCTTGCCAATCGGAACAGATTCTTCAGGAAGGTTAGGAACAATTAGCTCAATTTCTTTCAGCTTAAGCTCGGCTTCGGCAACCTGCTGATTGATTTGTTTTTCCCTTTCACCTTTCTTCTTAAGATCGGCCAAAAGCTCTGAAGCATCCTCCCCGCTCTTTTTAGCCTTGGCAATCTCAGGGTTAAGCTTATTCTTTTCAGCTCGAATGTTTTCAGCTTCTGAGAGAAGACTTCTTCGCTGGCTATCCAAATCTTGCCATTGGCTAAGATTTTCAGGCACACCACGAGTTTCAAGCCGACTTACGACGCCCTGAAAATCATCTCTAAGTAATTTACTGTCAATCATCTGCTTTCTCTCTCACGCACCAAGTACTAAGGGCAGTCTTTTTACCATGATAACTTCGAAATAGAAGACCTAGGTTCACTATAGGGCACCAATTATATGCCTAATCTCCAATGGTTCTAGATCTGACATCGAAAGCACCACTCCGACTAAATCTATTCTATGACTGGGGATAGGAGCCCCTGGCCTAAACCTGGCAAGGTAAGCATCCTTGCCAGACTTTAGCTTTCGTATTTTTCGGCTGTCCACATTATCGAAAAGCTTTTCCCTACCCGGCTCTAGTCTGGTTTTAACTTCAACAAAGACGAGATCCTTTCCCTGCATGAAAATTAAATCGACTTCGCCTCGCTTCCAAAACCAATTCTGTAATACTTGCTTATAACCTTTAGACTTAAGAAAGAGGGCTGCTACCCTCTCTCCCTCTTTGCCAATTCTCTTTCCTGAATAGCGATACATCAACAGTCCTATCGACTGATGATGCTCCCATTTTCACCCTCAAATAAAATTCTACTTGAGAATGTTTATCTTCTTAGGTCCGCCCGGAAGTCCTTCAGTAATCAGGTCTCCTACTTCCATTCCGGCAGGACATTCTCCTTGATACTTATATTTCATGACCATTTTGATTGGAGGCAAGGGCAAGCCTTCCATCGTCATGCTACCATTAATAGTAAAAGCTTTCTCAAAATCACCTTGGGCATCAAAAGTAGCGGACATCTTGAAAGTCTGCCCAGCGGCTTCTCCAGTGCAAGACATCTCAGACAAATAACCAGAACCAGACTTTTTAGAGTTAACATCACAGGTCGTAGCTCCATCGTTACCAAGACTCTGGTTGAGAAGTTTCTTATCACTCTCCTCATTGGAACACTCTTTATACTGAACTTTAGTACCAGGCATTGCTGAGTTCTCAATATCAGCTATCCAGTAACCCGGCTTTCGCTTCAAAAAGACCTGCTCTCCGTCAGATTCAGCAATTACTGTCTGACTAGCCAATAAGCACCACACTGTAGCTATAAAAATATTTTTCTTTTTCACAGGACCTCCTATTCTCGATGAACAAAATAACTAGACAAATTCTTTAACTCCGGCAAAGCTTTTTCTATGAATTGGACAAGGACCGATCATTTGAATCGCTTCACGGTGTTTTTTTGTCGGATATCCTTTGTGTCCTGATAGACCATAGCCTGGATACTTATTCTCTAGATCCGCCATGAGCTGATCCCTTCGCTCCTTAGCCAAAACTGAGGCAGCAGCTATAGAAAGAAATCTACCATCACCCTTAACTAATGTTTGCTGAGAAACGCTACAGCGCATTTCAGTGTTTCCGTCGACGAGGCAATGAATATTTTTTTTAAGCTTAGCTCCAATTGTGCCAGCAACTCTTTTCGCCGCTAGGCCCATAGCAAGCCTAGTAGCTTCCCGAATATTTATTAGGTCAATTCTTCTTTGACCAACTGAAACAATCGACCAAGCCAAAGCGTCCTCACAGATAATTGGAAAAAGTTTTTTTCTAATTGCCGAGCTTAGCTTTTTGGAGTCATTGATTAGCTCGTTCTGATAGTCTTCGGGCAAGACCACACAAGCCGCTGTCACCGGACCAGCCAAAGGTCCCCTCCCAGCCTCATCTACCCCAGCTATCAAAAATCCCTCGACCTCAGAAGCAAGCGCCAGCTCTTCATTAAATCCAACTATCTTTCCCATTCCCCAAAGAATAGAATATTTTATTTTTTCAGGATATAAGTTGTGACCGTTCAAACTATAAACCTATCTTTTTTATCGACAATGTCAGCAGATAAGATTTCTAAAGAGCAAATTACCAAAATTGCCAGGCTCGCCCGCCTAAAAATTGACGAACAGGAGGCTCAAGACTTGGAGAAAGACTTGGGTGAAATCCTAGAATACGTTGGGCAACTGTCTGAAATTTCGACCAAGGGAGTTAAGGCAACTTCTCAAGTTCACTCTGTCGAGAATATTTTCAGGAGCGACATTAAAAAAGAGTCCCTAAAAACCGAGGAAATCGAAGCAATCGCTCCTGACTTCTCTGGCGGCGGATTTAGAGTTCCAAAAGTAATCTAAATTTTAATCATAAATTAAATCTAATCTAGAAGCACGCAACGAATATGGAAGCACTAACCAAACTTAGCGCAGCTAAAATGAGAGAAGGCCTTGTTTCTGGTGAGTTCTCTGCCGTCGAACTGACGGAAGCCCACTTGAATCAAATTGAAAGAAGTGGTGCTGAGCTTAATGACTTCAATAGTATTTGCAACAATGAAGCAAACGAAGCTGCAAAGATAGCTGATAAAAAGTTAAAAGAAGAAAAAGAAAATTGCCCAACTCTAACTGGTATTCCAGTTGCAGTTAAAGATATGCTTTTAACCAAGGGAATACGCACCACTTGCAGTTCTAAAATGCTCGAAAACTTTATTCCACCTTACAGTGCTACTGTGGTGGAAAAGATAGAGCAAAATGGTGGAATAGTAATAGGCAAAACTAATCATGATGAGTTTGGAATGGGAGCTTCCAGCGAGCATTCCATTTTTGGACCAGTTAAAAACCCTTGGGATCATCAGCGCGTTCCCGGTGGTTCCAGTGGAGGATCGGCTGTAGCTGTAGCCGCGGGCCATGCGCCATTGGCTTTATCTACCGATACTGGAGGCTCTATTCGACAGCCTGCCTCTTTTACTGGAGTTGTAGGTCTAAAACCTACCTACGGAAGAGTAAGTCGCTATGGGGTGATCGCCTTTGCTTCATCTCTTGACCAAGTTGGCCCTCATGCAAGAACTGTTGATGACACCGCGATTCTTCTAGAAGCTATTTCAGGCAGAGACGAAAAAGATTCGACTTCGATAGATCTCGAAGTTCCGAGCTATTTTTCAAACCTTCAAACTGCAAAAAAAGAATCGCTTAAAGGTTTAAGAGTTGGGCTTCCAAAAGAATACTTCGTAGACGGACTTGAAGCTGATGTTGAAGCTAGTATTCGAGAGGCTGCTAAAGTTTTAGAAGAAGAAGGAGCAGAGTTAGTTGATATTTCTCTCCCTCACACGTCAGCAGCATTACCTGTTTACTATATCATTGCACCTGCTGAGGCTTCTTCTAACCTGGCAAGGTATGATGGGGTGCGCTACGGACATCGAGCGGAAAACCTAAAAAGTCTGGGAGAGCTTTATGAACGAAGTCGCTCAGAGGGTTTTGGAGACGAAGTCCAGCGACGAATCTTGATCGGAAGTTATGTGCTTTCTGCAGGTTACTTTGACGCCTTTTATAATAAAGCCCTGCAGGTCAGAACATTAATAATTGATGACTTTAAATCGGCCTTTCAAAACTCTTGCGATGTCATTCTTGCTCCAGTTTGTCCCTCTACAGCTTTCAAAATTGGTGAGCTATCTAATTCTCCTTTAAAGATGTACCTGCAAGATGTTTTAACAACTCCCGCTAGCCTAGCCGGCCTCCCAGGAATTAGCGTTCCCTACTCGCTAGACTCCAAAGGACTTCCAATCGGGGTTCAGTTGCTAGCGCCTCACTTTGGAGAGGAGATTCTTCTTAAAGTGGCCGAGAGAATAGAGCGCAAGGCTTCGTTTGATAACACAAAATTTTGCAAAGAGTAGGAAATGGCACAGTTTGAAACAGTCATCGGTCTAGAAGTTCACGCCCAATTGGACACTGATAGTAAAATTTTTGCCACTTCAGCTGTTGCTTCTGGAGACAATCCCAACTCTCACACTGACCCCGTGACCCTAGGTCTGCCTGGCTGCCTACCAGTTTTAAACAAACGAGTGGTAGACTTTGCTATCAAAGCAGGACTAGCAACCAATTGCTCAATTGAAAAAGAATCCGTTTTTGCAAGAAAGCATTATCACTACCCAGATCTACCCAAGGGATATCAGATTTCTCAATACGACAAGCCAATTTGCCTGGGTGGTTACCTCGACGTCAAAACCGACGAAGGTGTGAAAAAAATTGGAATAACAAGGATTCATCTAGAAGAAGATGCGGGAAAAAGCACTCATTTAGAAACTGAAGACTCCTCTCTAGTAGACCTAAACCGAGCTGGAATTCCATTGGTGGAAATAGTTTCTGAACCCGACATGAGAACCCCTCAAGAAGCCGGTGCCTATATGAGGCAACTTCGTCAAATCGTTAAGTACCTAGGAATCTGTGACGGAGACATGGAAAAAGGCAACCTCCGTTGCGACGTAAACGTCTCGGTTCGACCTGTTGGCCAAGAAGAGTTTGGAACTAAAGTTGAAGTAAAAAACGTAAACTCGTTCCGCTTCGTAGAACGAGCTATTGAATACGAACAACAACGGCAAATTGCTCAAATTGAGCAAGGCGAAGAAATTGTTCAAGAGACCAGACTTTGGGATGAGCAGCGTGGCTCAACCAAGCCGATGCGCTCAAAAGAGTTCGCTGAAGACTATCGTTATTTTCCAGACCCAGATTTACCACCTGTTATAGTTGATGAGCTCTGGGTCAAAAAGGTAAAAGAATCTTTACCAGAGCTACCGGATCAGGTGATCGCCCGTTTTAAAGATATTTATCAGCTAGAAGAATACCAAGCGGAAAGACTAACCGAAGAGAAAATAGTCGCCAACTATTTCGACAAAGCCGTGAGTCGTCATAATAATCCTCCGGTAATCGCCAACTGGATCTGCACCGAACTGTTTGGGCGATTAAACAAAGAAGGGATCGAGTTCGAAGAATGCCCTGTTAGCCCAGCTTACCTAGCTGAACTTGTTGAACTAATCGACAAGAATGTCATTAGCGGAAAAATAGCCAAGACAGTTTTCGACGAGATGTTTCAATCTGGCCAAGATGCTTCTTCAATAGTTGAAAAGCAGGGATTAAAGCAGATTACAGACACTGGTGAGATTGAAAATGTCGTATCTGAAATTCTTGCAGCTAACCCTGAACAAGTTGAGGAATTAAAATCAGGAAAAGAGAAAGTGCTTGGCTTCTTTGTGGGGCAGGTAATGAAAGCAACAAAGGGTAAAGCCAACCCTCAAATGGTTAATGAATTAATAAAGAAGTTAACCAATGGCTGAAAAAACAATAATTATCGGAGCAACCGGTGGAATCGGTAGAGAGCTTGCAGCTGAACTGTCAGCTAAAGGTAAATCCCTACACCTAGTAGCTAGAAAAGAAGAAGGCCTTGCTGAACTAGCTAGTGAGCTTAGTGCCTCCTTCTCCAACTGTGATGCCTCTGATTTTTCTGCTCTTGAGAACGACTTAAAACAATTAGTTGAAGCTGGGGACGAAGTAACTTCTATTGCAAACTGCGCAGGCTCTGTTCTACTTAAACCCGCTCATCTTACGTCAGAAGAGGAGTTTCTTAAGATTATCTCAGAAAACCTGAAGACCGCTTTCTCTGTAGTTAGAGCGAGCACCAAGATTATGAAATCTGGCTCAATTCTTTTATTTTCAACTGCCGCAGTAAGGATCGGACTTCCTAACCACGAAGCTATAGCTGCGGCAAAAGGTGGGGTTGAAGGCTTGGTTCGCTCTGCTGCTTCGAGCTATGCAAGTAAAGGAATACGAGTTAATGCAGTCGCCCCGGGTTTAACCCGAACACCAATGACTGAACGTATAACTAATAACGAGCAAGCTCTTAAGAAATCGGAAAGCATGCATGCACTAGGACGTATCGGAGAGCCCAAGGAGATTGTCTCTGCTGCCTGCTGGCTTCTCGACCCCGTTCAATCTTGGGTCACAGGACAAATCTTAGCAGTTGATGGCGGCCTTTCAACGATCGTTAGCAAATAGAGGTAAGGTGTGAACACCCAAGCCCTGCTTTTAATCCAAATTGCCAGCTGCTGGTTTATGACTGGCCTAATTTGGTTTGTTCAAATTGTTCACTATCCTCTATTTTCAAAAGTCGGACAGGACCAATTCATAGTTTATGAGAAATTCCATAACTCTCTAACTACTTGGGTAGTGGGACCTGTAATGCTGGCAGAGGCAATTACTGCTTTAATTTTGGCGACTAGACAGGGTGGAACTGTTCTTTGGACATGCCTAGGACTCCTTGGGGTTATTTGGCTCTCAACTGCTTTTCTTCAGGTTCCACAACACAGTATTCTTGAAGCTGGATTCAATCCAGAGGCTCATAGAAAACTAGTTTCAACCAACTGGATCAGAACTATTCTTTGGTCAGCAAGGGCATTACTACTCACAACACTATTGCTCAAGTCTGTTTAAGCTTCATCTCGCCGAGGTAAGAGTCGAGTAACCAGTCGCCGCCCTTAATATCTTCAGGTGGCTCTACTTCTTTTATTTCGAGCTCTTCACTCAAAGAAAGCACTAAGCCTCTGACATTCTCTTCGGTATCCGGCATTGCAAAAACCACTATTTCACCTTTTTCAGCATTCAGAGTTCGAAGCTCACCTGTCATGCCGTCATAGGTTTCTAAAATATTCTTAATTTGAACTATGTTTCGCGGAGGTAGGCGAAAGAAAATAGGAGTGCAGTCCATTAAAAAGCTAG
>CALIEE010000010.1 GCA_938022485.1 uncultured bacterium
AATCTAATTTTTCTCTTTTCGGAATTGCTGCTGGCTATTGTCCCGGATAGATTCCTAGGATCTACTTCATAGGTTTGGCTCCTAGACCGCGAAGCCCTTGGTGAAGGATGAGTAGAGGATGCAGTTGCAGACCTGTTTTGATTTCTCGCACTACGTCTCGGCAAGTTTGTGTTGCGTGGCGATCTCGCTTGGTTAAACTGTTCGGCTTGTATTCCGACTTGAGTTCCTGCCGGTTTAAGTACAAGTGCGGCAGGTTTAGTTAAAGGTCTAATTCTTCTCAAGTCCCGATAAATTTTTTCTGGAATACGAGCAGGGCCTTTAATGACGGCTCCACCAGATTTTCTTTCCAAAAGAAAAGCCTCTCGCTCAGGGAGGTAATAAAGGTGGGTTTTATAGTTGCCCCAAAAACTCTTTTTAACTGACAAGGCGTCCGGGGTTCCTTCGCTTCTTATGAAACCTCTGGTTATTGGACTATCTTTGATATTTTCAGCTAAATACTGATTGGTTAATACGTAGGGGTTGTTTTCATCTAGTCTATAAACGCCTTGATTAGCCAATTCCTTTCTAACGGAAACTCGACTGCAGCCGCTGGTTAGAAGAAAGGAGAGGGCTAGAATACAGGTTAAAGCAAATTTATTGTCTTTCATATTAACAGCTCCAGATAACTAGCTAATGCAAACCTGTTTCATGTCTTTGAAAGACTCTAAAACTTGCCCCGATCCTCTAACAATCGCGGTTAAAGGATTTTGGGAACGTGTAAATTTTAGCCCAGTTTCAAGACTAAGTCTTTCTGGAAGTCCAGCTAGTAGTGCTCCACCTCCTGCTATATAGATTCCCTTTTTTATAATATCCTCTGCTAACTCAGGGCTGGTCCTCTCTAGGGCTCGAATTACAGCTTCCACTATCGCGGTCACAGGTTCTTTTAAAGCTTTTCTAACAACTGAATCGTCTACAATAAGTTCTCTAGGAACCCCTGTAGCCAAATCTCTCCCGAAAACTTTCATTTCTCTAGTTTCGTTCATTGGCATTGCCGAGCCAATGTTAAGCTTTAAACGTTCCGCTTCAAATATTCCTATTTGTATGTTGTAGGTTCTTCGAATGTGGTGCTCGATGGCTTCATCCATTTCGTCACCAGCAATTCTTACTGATTCCGCATAAGCTGTGGCGCCCATAGAAATGACGGCCACTTCGGTAGTTCCACCACCTATGTCGACTATCATACTCCCAGAAGGCTCCGTAACAGGTAACCCTGCACCAACAGCTGCTGCCATGGGTTCTTCAATTAAGTGAACATGGCGAGCGCCACTCGCAAGGGCCGCATCAACGACGGCTCTTTTTTCCACCATCGTAATTCCTGATGGAACGCTAACCACTAAGGTAGGACGTCTTAGCTGCCATTTACTATTCACTCTGGTGATGAAATCTTTAATCATCAGGTGGGTCATTTCAAAATCAGCGATTACACCATCTTTTAGTGGTCTTACGCACCTGACAGTGGAAGAGGTTTTCCCGTACATCCCTTTGGCAGCCTGACCTACAGCTACAACTTTACCATCTTTGTCATTTACAGCCACGACACTTGGCTCATTTAGAATAATGCCTCTCCCTTTAACATAAATAAGGGTATTGGCAGTTCCTAAATCCATGGCCATATCGTGGCAAACCCAACCATTGAAGAAACTTCTTAAGCCGCCTTGATTATCAGTTAGTCCGGGCTCTTGGCGGTTAGCTCTAATATTCTGGGAGCTTGGGGTTTCCATGAGGGGATTTGCTCTGAGGTGGTCTGATTTGTTTTCTCCTTCACGAATCAAGTCGTGTTGAATTAGTCCATCTTGGTTTTCAACCAATTTACCTGACCGTCGATCAAACTCTTCCACCGTGTATTTTAGATCTTCTGATTTCACTGATTGCGACATCTTACCCCTTAGCTAGACTGATATTTTTCTTTTTCAAGACTTAATTGTAGAGCCTTTCTTATAAGCTCAGTCAAAGTTTCCCCATCTTTTGGACTCTTAGTTACAACGAATCTTGCTCCAGAAATCAAGCTCTCCCCGATTTTTCCTTGCTCAATAGTTTGTGAGGAACTCAGCTCTAGTCTCTGTATTTGACTGCAAATCCTGTGGATAAAACCATCAACTTGTCCTGACGGGGTCAGGACAAGTATGGAGTTGTCATAAAGTCGGCAGGAGAGAGAATTTTCGAGTTTAAGCTGTTCAACCAACCGGTCAATTTTACTTTTTATTTCCTCACAGTTTTCAATTCCCAAAGAGAGCTCTAATTCCGAAAAACAATTAAAACTAATTTTGATCAAACTATGTCCCGCTGGCTCGTTTTTTATTCGGTTGCTAGCCAAGAGCTTGAATTGACGCCAGCCTGGTAGCGACGAATGGCCAGGGGATGATTTATACTGGTTAAGGAGCCTCAAATGCTCAAGTCTCTTGGAGAGAGTGCTAGCTATCTTTTCGACGGCAGCAATCTCAGATGCATCAAAAGCTTCGTGTGGGCGACTGAGTAAAATAAATGCCCCCGCTTCTTTTCCCAATGAGCTGAAAGGTATTGAGAGAAAGGACCTTTGCTTCATGTCATCGGCTGGCATTGCATGCACACTTCTGTCCTTAAAAAGAATCTTCTTATGTTTAGCTACTAGGTCAAGTAGGCGGTGTTCTTTTTGTTGATCTTCCACACTGTAATATTTAGCCGAGCCAATTCCCTGCTCCGCTGTTGTTACAATCGCTAAAGCATCTCTGCTGATTAGATTGGGGGAGAGTTTGGAAGCTCGGGTCATTAATTCATTCTCGTTCTGGCAATTGCCAAGGTCTTCGAGAAGAGTTTCAAGTAGAGAAGGGTTGACCTTTATAGTTGAGGGCTTGTCTTCGATCTTTTGATGAAGCTTTAAGAGAGTCGCCGCCTGATTGCAAAATCCCATCAGTAGTTTTTCGGTTTTCTTTGAAAAGTCGTAACTTTTGGTGCTGTCACAAACCAACACCCCCAGTAGCTCTTCAGTTTGGCTAAGAATGGGAAGAGCGCAAAAACTTTTTAGTGGTTGAGCATCACCATAGTACAAAAGGGAAGAAGAGTCGTGGTTAAAGGGGCAAATAGTGAGTTTGGTCTTAGCCTCTGCAACCCATCCGACCAAACCAGCTCCATATGCTATCTCCGCAGCTTCAACGAAATCCGCGCTAAGAGTTTGAGCTCCTCCGGTAAAAAGAACTTCTTTTTCATTGTCTGCTAAGAAAATTGCAGCAGTGTAGGACTCAGTAACATTGGCAATTAGTTGGCAAAGGGAAGCTAAGTGACTCTCCACTCCTAGTAGTTCTAATTTCTTTGAAGGCTTTTCCTGTTCAAGACTGGCGATGTTTCCCACTGGGTTTTGTAAAGCCGAGCTTTCAAAAGGCAAGGCTGGGGCAGGCGCTTCTTCGTCGAGATGAACTGAAGTGTTGCGGGGAGTAGTTTCAGGATTGTCCCAACTTGCGGTTGCTGTAGATTGAAGAAAGGGCCTACCGTCTTCAGTACTAAGGTCGCTTTCTAGTAGTAAGTTTTGTTGTGTGGAGGACAGATTATTGGCCTCTTGTTTTGTTTTTTCTATTTCAGCTTCTGCAGTAAGAAAAAAAATATCCTCAGCTTTTCTGCTCATCAGGCACTATCCAAACAATTTAAATTACTGTTAAACGCAATGGCTGGAACACCTCTCCAGCTCGGCCAGATTGGGGAAGATTACGAACGGCCTTTTAACCGAAGCGCATTCAAAGCGATATTATCGATAAAAATAATGAGCAAATCCCCCACTTACTACAACTCGCTTAAAGTAACAAAGGGCGCACTGGGCCACAAGTGATGAATTGTTAAGATCTTTAAGGATATCGTAATCCTTGATGGGCTTTCTAGTCGTCGCTCAGCAGCCGTCCTTACTGCCACCATTTAAGAATAGAACTTGGTCCTTCCTCAGCCTTAGAGTGTCTGGATTAGACACTGCCTCTTAGCTATTCAGATCTAGGTGCTGAAGACTCCGGAGCAGGACGACTGGCCGAGCTAGAATCAGATTTTTTGCCGTCTTTTTCTGGTTTTTTTGCTTGCTCTGGCTTTGACTCATTTCCTTGAGCCTCTTTTGCTTTACCGTTATTTCCGCGGCGATTATCTCTTCTTCCTGAGCCTCGTGATCGTTGCTTTTTTTCTTCCGAACTACTCCTACGATTGCCACCTCTTCTTGAGGGCCTTTTTTTACCTGCAGATCTTGTTCTGTCGCCTCTTTTATTTCTTTGACCACTGTCCGATCTGGGCTCAGAGGCTCCAGAGTCAAGTTCTAATTCATATTCGTGTTGTTTAAGACCGCTGTGAGGAAAGACCATGATTTTGACGTTGGTCTGTTGTTCAATGGCGACAATCTCAGATCTCTTTTCATTAAGTAGAAAAAAAGCTCCGGACGGACTCATTCTAATATTAATTTTCTCAATACCACCAGCAAAAGCAGTGCTCTCAATCTTCCTGAATGCCTCCAAAGCAGCGGATTTTGAAGTCTTAATTCTACCTCTTCCGTCACAATAGTGGCAGGTTGTGTAACGTTGACTAGCCAACGAAGTTTTTAACCTTTGCCGTGACATTTCCAGTAATCCAAACTTGGAAATCCTAGACATTTCAACTTTAGCCTTATCTCGCTTAAGGGCTTCTTTGAGAGTCTTCTCGACAACAAGCCTGTGTCTTTTATCAAGCATGTCGATAAAGTCGATAACAACTAGTCCACCAAGATCTCTTAGCCTAAGTTGAGTCGCTATAGTTTTGGCAGCCTCTTTATTAGTCGCAAAGGCTGTTTCCTCGACGTCTGACTGCCCGGTAGAACGACCGGAGTTGACGTCAACTGCTACGACGGCCTCTGTTGTGTCGATAACAATAGAACCGCCACTGGGTAGAGTAACTTCAGGACTGTCGATAGCCTCAATTTGGTTGTCGAGCATGAAGTTTGAAAAGAGAGGTCGATCTTCTTGGTAAAATTGAATCTTGTCTTTGAATGAAGGAACGTTTTTTTGAACGAACTCTTCCACGTTATTGAAAACATCCTTCTCATCGATCAGAATTTCTTCTATATCGGCAGTTAGAAAATCTCTAACGGTCCGGATAGCCAAGTTGCTTTCTGTAAAGAGAGGATAGGGGGTGGGAGGATTTTCTAATGATTTGGTCACTACTTCTCGCCAAATATTAAGAAGATTATCCAAGTCCCCTTGAAGTTCTGGGCCTGATTTGTCGATTCCAGCGGTACGAACAATTACACTCATTCCTGGAGGTACTTTTAAGTTTTGAACGGCTTGTCGTAAACGAGTTCTCTGCCCGGCGTCACTAATTTTTCTTGAAACT
>CALIEE010000011.1 GCA_938022485.1 uncultured bacterium
AGGAGCTGGTGTGAGTCTTGGGGCAGTCAGTTTTATTCCTTTTAAACTGCCTTTTTTAAAAATCTTGCGCAGAGATGATCTCAGATTAAGCGAGCAGATATTTTTACTTGCAAGAATGAGAATAGATTCCTGTATTGAAAAGGAGAATTCACTAAAGATTGCAGAGGCCAACAAGGTTCTTAATAAAAGGCGAGAGTTTGAAATAAATGCCTTGGTGCACGATATTAATAACACTGTTCAAGACTTGACGGTGATTTGCGATTCTCTTTCTGAGCAGGTTGATGAGCAAGGTCAATGGATTAGTGATTTAAGCCTTTGTCAGGAATTGACCAAAATTAGCGATGTAGCTAGGTCGATGGCTTCCTCCGTTTCTGATGCTAAGAGAAAGCGTGAGTTGGAAAGTATTAACGATCTTAGCCCTAGAGAATTAGTGGAAGTGAAGGAATGTCTTGAAGATGTTGTTAATCTTTCCAAAGTGCGCGCTGATCGAAAAAGTATAGAGATAGACTATAGTCCTTTGTCAGAGGAAGTCTGGGTTCGATTGTCAGCTCGAGAGCATTTGAGCACTGTAATGCGTAACCTGATTAATAACGCGATACAGTATTCTGACTCAGGAGCAGAAGTTAAAATTCGAGCGCAAATAGAAAATGATAATATTGTAATCGAGGTGAGAGATAATGGACCTGGGTTAAGTGATCATGATCGCAGAGAAATTTTTACAGCTGGAGTAAGAGGGGAATCTGGCAAAACTGTGCCAGGGGGGCTTGGAGTGGGTTTGGCACAGTCGAGGAGAGTTGTCGAGGCTGGAGGTGGAAGTCTTCGGGTTAGCTCTCAGGGACTTGGTCACGGTAGTGCTTTTTTATTGTCTTTACCAAAGGCTTCCTCCCCTAATTCTCGGGATAGAAATTGGGCACTATTGGTTGATGACCAGCGATCGGTTGTAGATTTTTACTCTAGGATTGCTAAAGCCTTGGAGTTTGAACCAGAAACAGCTTGTTCCTTAGATGAAGCAGAAAGCTTAATCCTAGAACTAGGTGAGCCTAGCTTTGTTCTTACGGATCTACACTTAGGTAAGAGTAGTGGTTTTAGCGTCATTAAAAGTATTAGGGAAAAATTCGGGGAATACGTACCAATAATGGTAGTCAGCGGTTTGCCAGAAGATGATGTTGAGCAAAAAGTTAAGAAAGCTGGGGCGAATGATTTTCTTGCAAAACCTGTTAGTAGAAAAGCACTTCTTGCAAGAATTGAAAGTCTGCTCAACCATGGAAATTATTTGAATAATTCGAAAAGGTGATATTGTGAGTAGTGATGCAGAATTCAGAATTCTAATTAGAAGATCCATTTCCAGAAGACGAAATGTGTTGGTTGCTGGGATAGCCAAGAAATTTTTAGAGAACCAAGAATTTTTAAAAGCAAGTGGGTTTAGAGAAGCTGGCTTAGAGTTGGCTTCTGAGTGGATTTCTATTTCTTCTTTATCGCAGCTTCGTAAAGCAACTGGTGGACGTTTCCAAAACTTGAAGGAAAGATGGGTGAAGGCCGGCTTTCCCCTCAGGCAACACAGAGGAGATAAGTCTGAGAGCTGGACTTTGTCGGAAGAAGGGTGGTTGGCACTCAGCCTTTGGATCAATAAACAAGGTTTCGAAGCTAGACTCTCGGGTTGTCCCAAGGATGTAATATTTGAGATAAGAAAAACAATTGACCGATAAGATAGAGCAGGGCGGTTTTCTAAGTTTCAGTGATGGGCTAAGCTATCTATAATACTAGATAAATAAAGGCTACTAAAACCATAAGAAATGACCAGATAAATTCCGAGCCTATTTGGTTTGGTTATGAATCTAAATTATTGGAAGTTCAATAGTTTTATTTAAGAATTCACTTGATTGTGACGTGTTAAGTAAACAAGTGGGTCGTTTAATTCAAGAGAGGTCAAAGAGAAGTATGCTTTCCCCTGAAGTTTATGGCTTGTTTTATTCGATGACGAGTTAATTTTTATTAACCGTTTTTACCAAAACGGTTCTTATAAGTATTTACGGATATATCCATGCTTGGTGAAACATCTACAGGTAGTCTAGCTCCAACAAGCGGTGACGTTATACCAGCTGCGGTTACTGATGTTGGCTGCGAAAGAGAGATTAACGAAGATCGCTACGCGGTTATTGATTCTCCCCATGGAAAAGTATGGGTAGTATGCGATGGCATGGGAGGCTCGATGGGTGGAGAGCTTGCTGCCCAGCTTGCGATTGATGCGATTCGTCGAAGTCTCGAGTCTAGAGATTATGAGAGTCCTATGGAGGCTGTGAGGCATGCCGTCCAAGAAGCAAATAGAGTCATTGTATTAAGAAGGCAAAACCCAGCTTTCAGTAGCATGGGTACAACTATTGTCGCTGCTCTAATTTCAGGGCCCGAGGTGGTTCTTGCTCATGCAGGAGATAGTCGAGCTTACTTAGTTCGCGATGGATTGATTGAGCAGCTGACAGTGGATCATACCTACGTTCAAGACTTGGTTGAGCGAGGATCTATTACTGCTGAGGAAGCCTTGTCTCACCCTCAGGCTCATGTTTTAACCAAGTGTTTGGGTGCAGACCCTAGGCTTTCCTTGGATTTTTCACAATTTTGGACTTGGACCGCAGATGATAGCTCAGCATCAGCTGATCTTCTCGTATTGGCTAGTGATGGCCTTTATAGTTTGGTTGATGCGGATGAGATAGCCCGAAGCGTAGGGTCGAGAACACCACAAGAGAGTTGTGTTGAGTTAGTTGAACTGGCCAAAGCTAGGGGCGGTTATGACAATATCACGATCGCTATCTTGCCAATTCCGGGACAACTTAGAGATGAAGAGCCTCCCGTTGCAAGATCGGTAAAACCGATAGTAGCGAAGAAAAAGAAACAGAAGGAGAAAGGGCCAGGCTTGTTTTCCGGATTCACCTGGGGAAAAAGATTACTTTTGATGGGTTTACTTTTTTGCATTGGCAGTATTGCGACGGCAATGATTCTTGC
>CALIEE010000012.1 GCA_938022485.1 uncultured bacterium
CCTCTAGTCTTGGCTCAAAAGCAAAAAACCATTGCTTCCTTGAGTCTGCAGCTGTTTGAAGCAGCTGCAGAGCAATGAACTGTTTTCTTCTACCCTTGATACTTTAGTTTGACCTTAGTTTTTGAAAGGCTTCCAAGGTGATGTCAGGCCTTCTTTCACTACCTCCTAAGCCGGCTTAAGAGGTTTGTCAATGTGACTACTTTGGTTTCAGCCTGCAGAGCTCCCAGCTATAAAGCCTGTGGTCCAGGCGCTTTGAAAGTTGTAGCCACCAGTAATTCCGTCAATATTAAGTACTTCTCCAGCAAAAAATAACCCAGGTGAAAGCTTACTTTCCATTGATCTGAAATCAATTTCACTTAGTCTGACTCCGCCGCAAGTTACGAACTCTTCCTTGAAAACCCCTTTGCCAGAGATTTTAAATACAGCGGAGCTAAGCTGGTCAATTAGCTTTTCAGCCACCTTGTTACTGAGTGCGGAGTAGGTAAGAGTTTCTGGGGCGCCTGTAGCTTCAACTAGCTTGACCCATAGCCGCTTTGGAATAGTTATGGCCGGCGTGGTTGAAATCAGTTTTTTAGGGCTTTCCTTCCGAAATAACTCGATAGAGTTTTGGATGTCTTCTCTGCTTCTATCAGCTAGCCAATTAAGCTTGAGTGTAGCTTGATAGTTGGCTTGCTGTAACTCCCGAGCTGCCCAAGCTGAAAGCCTTATAATAGCGGGCCCAGATAGACCCCAGTGAGTAATCAGCAGGGGTCCCGTTTCAATAAGTTTCTTCGCTCCATTGACTCGCAACTCAAGCCCGGCGTTTTTAAGGCTAAGACCAGAAAGTCCCTCAAGTCTGGGGTCTTGAACTACAAAAGTAAAAAGGGAAGGGGAGAGTGGTTCTATTGTGTGACCAAGTGATTCAGCGAGAAAGTAGCTAAACTCAGTGCTTCCTGTAGCTAGAACGACCCGATCGAAATTATCTAACCTAGTCTGCTTTTCGTTTTTGATTTTTACACTAAAGCCGCCATTCTCTTGCTTTTCGATTGAGCGAACTTTGTTGTTAAGCATTAGCTGGATGTTTAGTTTTTTTCTCAGTCCTTCAAAACACTCGATTATAGTTGAAGAGCTGTCGGAGGTTGGGAAAATCCTTCCATCTCCTTCCGTTTTTAGTTGAACACCACGATCTTTAAACCATTCGATAGTGTCCAGAGGTTGAAAACGGGAGAAGGCTCCTCTGAGCTCTTTTTGGCCTCGTGGGTAAGCCTTAGTTAGTTCCTTGGGCTCGAAGCATGAGTGGGTTACGTTACAGCGCCCTCCGCCGGAGATCTTAACTTTTCGAAGTGGTTTCGAGCCTGCCTCCGCAATAAAAACGCTGGCCCCTGGCAGTTTTTCAGCAGCAGTTATCGCTGCAAAGTAGCCGCCTGCACCACCGCCGATAATCAAAATTTTTGTTTGCTTACTAATTTTAAAACTCGACTAGGAGGGTTCAAATCAAACTTATATTGAGGCACTGATTCCTGATATAATAAGTCGGTTTATAAGTCTTTGCAACAAGCCTCGTGGTTATACAAGCTATATTTTAGCGAGGTATAGAGTTGTTTTATGTTTGAGCAATTTTATGAAACGGGCTAGTGCCATTAAAGCCGCAGAAGTTTTGACTGGATGCGCTTTCAGGACTATTTTCCTTTTCTTCTATCTACACGGCAAATGGGGGTAAGTTGATGAGATAGTCTCTCTTTTTGAGTCTGTTCTGGGCTCCAGAAGGCGGACTGTTCCTTTTCACTGGTTTTTCCAACAACAATTGG
The DNA here is from genome assembly GCA_938022485.1 of uncultured bacterium. Classification (GTDB taxonomy): domain Bacteria; phylum Bdellovibrionota_C; class UBA2361; order SZUA-149; family CALKYB01; genus CALKYB01. The sequence continues at coordinate 1,788 of CALIEE010000012.1, forward strand.
AGATGGTTTTATGACAGAGTCTAAAGTTACTCAGCGTAAAGAACTTGAAACAGTTCTTGAAGCTACAGGTCTCACTTTAAACGTTTTGTTTAACTCTTACTGGCAGGGGAAAGTGCCTGAAAGGAAGCTAAATTGGAGTCTTTCGGAGAACCCTGAGCTTTTTCTAGATATTTTTCGGAAGATTAACACTACTGATATCGAAGTTTATTCTGCAATTGTTTTGCCAGAGGATTTGCTTTTCTTGGCCCATTGTAGAGATGAAGTCTTTTTAGGCTGGACTTTACATTGGTGTTGCTCGCTAAGTAGAGAGAATCAAAATGAGTTGCAAGAACTTCAGTCTTGGACTTTGAGTAGCTCTGGCAGAGAAGAATTTTCTTTAGAGACGATGTTTGTTTCAGCAGAAATTGTTTTTGCTAGTCGACTTTTCGCTACATTGAGACCACTAGGTTTCAATTAGCTAAGCTTCTTTTAATAGTATTATGAAAGGGAGGGAGCTGGTTTTGATGCTTATTAGCTTTTATTATTGTTTTCTTATCAGGAACAGTTCTCCCTTTATTTTAATATTCTTCCCTTATATTCCTGATTTCTCGGACTTGGGACTCAGCCCCGTACTTCAGTAGGTCCCTTTAGCAGGGCCGTTCAGCCCAGCTCCTGAAGAGCTTTCTCTAGAGAACTGTCAAACATCAGGAAATGTAAAATTATGTCCATAAGAGATCTTGAGTTTAGGGATTCAAACGGAGTAGATGTTGTAGTCTTGGCACTGGAAGATCTTCCTAAAAGATACCAGAGCCGACTGGTTGATGTATCCAACCGAAGACTGAAAGCAGTATTGGCAGGACAAGCCAACTACTTTCAGGTAAGGGTTCGCTCTGAGAATTTGCTTGAGGAAGATAAGACACCTGGCTTGATCGGAATGAGATTCAAGCATCCGCTCGTAGATCTTACAGCGGCTTATCCTTTTACGTTTGATCACTATGAGAGGGGCTTCACGGAATTATCGGATGGTGATTACGTGGCATCTGGCTCCTTGTTTGTCCGCAAGTTTTTTGATGAGGATGAAGTTTTGGTTGGAAACAACGTCTATCGAAAGTTTCCTGCATTACTTCTCATGGAGGTTCCCGGAGTATTTGTTTATCACGTAATTCCAAGTGATGAGCATCTGGCCCATATCTTTCGAAGCGATCAAGTATAATAGTCCTTTGTCTATTATTTAGGTGGCGATAGGCATTTAATGGAAAGGAGACAATTTTGTCTCCCTGGGTTGTGAATAAAGTCTGCTACTCTATTTCATAAAATTTCAATTTCTTTAATACAGGAAAAGTAGAAGGCTATCTGGGTGAACTGCTCCGTTGCTTATTTTTGGTAAGCAACGGAGGGTTAAAAAACAACTATGATATTTCTTCGCTGTAGTTAACTGGCGAAATTGCAGCTCAGACCACGGCATAGCTAGACCGTTCTCTTCTAGGCCAATAAAGCAGAAGCAAGTGGCTTTTCCAAAAAACATCTCTTGTTCAGAAGCGTCAATTGATTCACTTTCCAGTGTGTGAAGAATTCTCGTTGGAGACTTGACCGTAATTACTCCACTTACACTTTGGCGAAAGTGGTTTTCAAAATCCCGCTTAGTCACTCCCACTGCTATCCTGGTATTTTCCAATTCGAAAAGACCATCGGTAGGAGCTCTGTATCCATCAGCTCTTACTAATGCGATCATAGGAACTACTGGGGCACCAGCGATTGGTATATGAACTAAATCCTGCCGTTCATTATCTTCCAATATTATCAATGGTGGAAACATGAAGTCTTTGGCGCGCTGTTGAATCCGGGTAGGAAGATGAGAGTAGCTTACAAAGGAAACGTCAGAATCTTCGGTTTCAAGGGTTAACGTGGGCAACATAGGACTAACCTCCTGTTAGGAACGAAACTCTAGGCCTGCCCTGCCTACAGGTTCATTCCTACAAACCTTATCTTTAGCCTTCTACTCTTCTAATATTCTTTAGTATAAAAGTATCAAAATAGAAGTTGTTTGTCACCAACTGGAGCTTACGATCCCATGCCGATTAGCTGGTAAGGTTGTTAAATGAGTCTTGAAATTGGCTATTTGATAAAGACTTCAATAGGGGGAGTCCTAGCCTATAGCTGGTTTTTCTCTGAGTTAAACCTTGAAGCTGACCTTGAGTGACGGCTCACGAGTTGAATTTCGTAGTTGATTTTAGTTTCTAGATTTTTGTTGTTTTTTTGGGAGGTTCAGCCTTTTTTTATCTAGTTTACGACCCTAGTAGAGGCATGAAACTAGGAGACTTAGGAAAGAGCCAAAGCCCATCTTTTTGTTTTTACCGACTTGTGATCCCTTCCAAAAAAGTCTATCAAAAGGCTCACTTTTGGCCAGCTCTGGTTCCCAACTGTCCCATGAGTGTCCCCACGGACCGAGACCAAGTTTTCGACGTTGTGGAAAAGATTGTTTTTAACCAATGCACCTGTAGCTCAGCTGGATAGAAAAGTTGGGGTATGCGTAGCATAGTAAGCCAATTGATTGGCTTACGGCCCCAGTAGGCAAGCGCTTATAGCGCGCCGCCGTTGCGGGCGAAGTTGTTAAAGATGTAGTTTTGAAAGATTGTTTTTAACCAATGCACCTGTAGCTCAGCTGGATAGAGCAACGGACTTCTAATCCGTAGGTCCCAGGTTCGAATCCT
>CALIEE010000013.1 GCA_938022485.1 uncultured bacterium
CAACAGCCCACAGGCGACAACCAACAAAGAATGAAAACTCTCTTCAATCAGGTCTTTAAGGGTTAGGCCAATAACACCAGCCGGTACGCTGGCAACAATAACTGCCAAGGCCAGTCGACGGCTCCAACTATCTCCGCTTACTATTCCTTTCAGTATTCTAATTATATCTTCACGAACATATAGGGCTGTAACAATAAGAGTTGCGAAGTGAACCATTACATCGAAGGAAATAGGAACCTTCTCTAAATCAAAAACACTGCTAAAAAGTTGTTGAGCCAGAGCCAGATGACCAGAAGAACTAACAGGTAGAAACTCCGTTACTGCCTGAATAAGACCTAGTATTACCGCAGCTAAAATAGTCATTCGTTTACCTGGCTATTTCAAATCACTAACTTGATGTCTGCTACGCTCGAGCTCTTGCGCAACTCTCTGAAAACCTTCTTCAAAGAACTGATCTGAAGTCCTGTAACCCAAACCGCGATCAAGTCGATCGCCCAATTCAAAAAGGTTATCTGTAACTGGTTTGTTGAAGTTCCGGTAGTCCGCACGCCAAACTACCTGACGAAGCTCTGTATCAAAAAGCGCAAGCGAAAAAGATACTGGCTGATACTCGCTAATCTTCTTATTGGCACTACCCGTCTTCTTAATTTCACCAAATAATACGGCAGCAACTTCTCCATTACCTGCATAGGATCTAGCTACAGCCAAAGGGTCCTTAGCACTACCTGTCTGGCCATGCATGACAACATCAAAAGATGTCGCCCCCTTTAGAGCTCTCAAGAATTGTTGATTCCTTCTTTCAGTATTGGCCTCCTCCGAGACAAGTGGAACGAGCACAACCGAATCCATCTTTGCCCCAGAATACTGCTTGCTGGCCACAACCTGTAAAGGCTGATGCACTGCCCTAGAACAAGCGAAAAGACCGATCAGGAAAAAAACTAGTAAAATATTCTTCATTTACTCTCAGCTCTATATTGCGACAAAGAAGGCTTTTGCTCGCCCACTATGTGGAAATTACCCCCTAAGGGCGGACAGCTATCATAACCTCGTTCGATGATACTGACTATAAGACAAAAAATTATTCTTGACTTGCACTTCGCTTCCACTATTCTCCCGACTTCCAATTTAGAAAAATCATTACCCGACTATATTAGTGCATTAATGATTTTGAGCCTTTTTCAGCTCAGCTTCATCAATATCCACTGGAGTAGGAAAGGTGCAGTTAGGTAACCCTGTTTTAGGAGAATAAATCAATGAGCACAGCAGCAGAAAAAGTTGATGTTGCACTTAGAGATCTTTTAGAAGCCTTTGCTGAACTGGAGCAGGACTTAGACGAAAAACATGGTGATGATGAAGATGCTTACCAAAGTCTCTTGGCTGAGACCATGGAAGGATCTATTGAATCAGCAGTTGAGGAAAGTGGAACCAGCACCACACTAGTGGCAACTTTGATCTCATCCCTCTCCGACGGACTAGAATCCCTAGACCCATCTGTTTTCGATGATGACACCGATGGCTACAACAACATGTCGATGGAAAACGTAGACATGGGCGACGACGACGATATCGACATCGAAGATATCGAAGAATAGGGCCTACAAGAAACGTTAGAAGGAACCAAAGGAAGAGCCAACTGTGCTCTTAGGTTTTTTTTAGATCATAGGAAAGGTAAGGGGCAAACAATTCTGCCTCCAATAAGAAAGCGTCATGACCTTTTGAGGAGTGCACTGTCACGTGTTTAGTTTTAACACCTGCCTCCTGCAAAGCACGCACTAGCTCGGCCTGCTGTTCAGGATAAAAACAAACATCAGAATCAATGCTAAGCACCAAAAACCGTTGGTGCTTACACTTCTTATAAAGCTCGACAAAATCCTCGCAACCAGAATCTTTCAACAAGTCAAAATTCTGCCAGGCCTCAGCAATTCTAAGATAAGTGTTTGCATCAAACCTATGGGTAAACTTATAGCCATGATGCCTCATATAAGATTCAACTGAATGACCAATCTGATAATTTCTTTCATCAGAGTCTTCAACTTGAGCTATCTCCTTACTGGCTCTACGGTTAAGAGTTGCCAAAGATATATAGGTCTTATGGGCAATCATCCTAGCTAGCGCCAAGCCTCTTTTCGGAGGATCTCCTTCGTAGTAATTTCCAAATTTATAGTTGGGGTCGATTTCGATAGCGCGAATCTGTTCCAAATTATGAATTCGTTGCAGTGTGGAAACTTTCTGGCCACTACCAATAATTACAACATGCTCCGGTAGTTCAGGATACCTGACCGCCAAATCCAGTGCGCACATCCCGCCTACCGAAACTCCAATCACTGCATGAAGCTTGGAAATCTTGAGTTTCTCTAGAAGTCTGACTTGGGAGTTTACGATGTCATTAATACTAATTCTTGGGAAATCCCCTCCGTATCTCTTCCCCGACTCAGGATTAATCGAAGATGGTCCAGTAGAGCCGTAGCACCCCCCAAAGTAATTAGCACATATGACATATAGCTTATCGGTATCGATGGCCTTACCAGGGCCAACAAATTGATCCCACCAACCAGTTTGCATCTCTTCATTCAAGAGATCGACGCCCTCGATCCCCTCACATTGACCTGCTATATGCTGACTACCAGAGAGCGCATGGAATATAAGTACTGCATTGCTGCCGTCAGAATTAAGCTTCCCTTGGGTTTGGTAAGCGATATCAACTGGGCTGAAAGTTTGACCAGAGGAAAGTGTGAACGGATTGCTTCCGCCATCGGTGATGTCAACTATTCTTGTTACAGAAGACAAATAATTTACCTAAACTACCTACTATTGGCCGTTTTAGCAGGAGCAGCTATCTTCACCCCCAACTCTACAAGCTGCTCCAAATCAGGAGCCGAAGGCGCACCTACCATCAAATCAACTCCTCTAGCTGTTTTAGGAAAGGCGATTACATCCCTAATTGAGTCACAACCAGTCAAAATCATCATCATTCTGTCCAAGCCAAAAGCAATTCCACCATGTGGAGGTGCTCCGAAAGAAAGAGCATCCAATAGAAATCCGAATTTTCTTTCGGCTTCATCATCAGAGATACCTAGCTGTTTGAAGACTTCTCTCTGAATCGAATTATCGTGTATCCTGATACTTCCACCAGCCAGTTCTTGTCCGTTTAGAACAAGGTCATAGGCTCTGGCCTTCAACTTACCTGGATTCTCCGACAAATCCTCTCGATCTTGATCGCTCTCCAACAACGGCGCAGTAAAAGGGTGGTGAACTGCAACAAATCTTCCCTGATTGTTATCAAAATCAAATAAAGGAAACTTCTCAACCCAAACAAAAGATAACTGATCTTTTTCAAAAAGACCTCTCTCTTTAGCTAAGTGACATCGCAAGGCTCCAAGAGAAGCATTAGCTACAGAAAGCTGATCGGCAACCATCAAAATAGCATCGCCCTTTCCAGCATCTAGCCTCTCGGCTACTTTTTCTATCTGTGCATCTGTAAGAAATTTTTTAATAGGTGATTTTATCTCACCATCTTCAAACTTAAACCAAGCTAAGCCCTTTGCATCATAGCGCCCTACAAACTCTGTCAAGTGATCAAAATCTTTTCTACTTAGATCCGCACCACCCTCAAGGCAGATTCCTTTAATCACCCCACCCGACTCTAGGTTACTTTTAAAGACCTGGAATTCGGAGTCAGCAAAAAGGTCAGACAAGTCAGATAGCTCAAGACCAAACCTAGTATCCGGAGCATCTACTCCAAAGCGGTCCATCGCTTCGTCATAACCGATACGGGGGAATTCTTTTTCTAAGTCCTTACCAGCACATTCTTTCCAAACTGAACGAACTAAGCCCTCTGCCATCGCCCGAACCTGTTCCTCGGTAGTAAAGGAGAGCTCAATATCAATCTGAGTAAATTCAGGTTGACGATTGGCTCTAAAGTCCTCGTCTCGAAAACATTTCACCACCTGAAAGTAACGATCCAGACCACTACACATTAAGACCTGTTTAAAAAGCTGCGGGGACTGAGGCAAGGCATAGAACTCTCCATGGCTCATTCTACTCGGAACCAAAAAGTCTCTAGCTCCCTCCGGGGTAGGTTTGGTCAAAATAGGAGTCTCTACTTCACAGAAACCGTTACTAGATAAATAGTTCCTAGCTGACTGGTAGACCTTATGACGCAGCTTTAAAACTTCAAGCATCGCCGGTCTTCTGAGATCCAGGAAGCGGTACTGGAGTCGTATTTCCTCCCTGGTTTCGCTTTCCTCTTCATTAATCAACAAAGGAGGAGTCTTGGCCTCACTAAGAAGTTCCGCTTCTTTAACCTCAACCTCCACTTCACCAGTTGGAAGTTTCGGGTTTACCGTACCTTCTGGTCTAGCCCTAACCTCCCCTGTAATCTTAACTACATATTCTGCTCGTAAGGACTCACCTAGTTTAAAGGCTTCGCCCGTCTCCGGAGTAAAAACTACCTGAGCTATTCCCGAGATATCAGCTAGGTCTATAAAAACCAAGCCTCCATGATCACGTCTCCTACGAGTCCAGCCGCAAAGAGTAACTGTCTTGCCTATGTCTGCGGCGGATATCTCCGCTACTTTGTGAGTTCTAAGTCCCAGGTCTTCCATTTATATCTCTACTGATATCTCTGTGATGGTAAAATCTACTTTAGTGCCAAAAATAGCGCCTGTTTTTAACAGCTTTTGGTGCTGATGCCAAAAAACTATTAGTCAGCATCTTATAGTAACAAACCGATATTATAGAAAAAATTTCAGCCCCGGTCTGAAAATCAACTCAGTTGGACAAGCCTGCTAGCCGATCAAGAGCTACTTGCAGGGTTTCCTCTGGGAGAACCAGAGCAAATCTAAGCCATTTACCGGAGTCCATTTTACTGGAGTCTCCGCCAAACCCAGCTCCTGGACTACAGGCCACTCCAGTTTTCTCCAAGATCATTCGGGCCAAACCCTGTCCCTGCCCCAGCCCATCCACCAGTGACTCAGGTGGTCTCGCCCATACCACAACACCTGCTACTGGTTGATAGGCAAACCATCCTAGTTTTCGAAGCCCTTCTGTAAACATGGCGCTTCGCCTAGAATAAATCTGGCAATTAGTCTTCAAATGATCATCTCCCTTCTCTAATAGCTCAGTAGCCGCTAGCTGAAGAGGCGAAAAAATTCCAAAGTCAGTGTAACTTTTAACACGAGTCATCGCATGAATGGCATCTCGATTCCCTACTCCAAAACCAACTCTCCAACCAGGCAAGCTGTATCCCTTGGAAAGAGAAAATAATTCTATACCTATATCCCTCGCTCCATCCGCCTGAAGTAAACTAGGAGCTGAGTTCGGTTGAGCCTCTAGCCCCATGTATGCAAAATCATTTATTAAGAAAAGAGACTGGCCTTTGGCAAAGTCAACAATTGCCGTCCAATCATCCATGGTTAGAGTGCAAGAAGTAGGATTATGAGGGAAACTCAAAATCAGGTGAGTCGGCCTAGGCCAGCTACTGCTAGATATTTCCTCTATTCTGCTAAGAAAAGATTCCGTATCTAATCTTAGATTCTGAGAATCAGACCACTCCCCAACTAAGGGCACATCAATGGTATGCCCCCCAGAAAGCATAACAGCTGCGGCATGCACCGGGTAGCCCGGTGAGGGTAAAAGCACTCCGGCCCCGGGATCTAGAGTGCCCAAAAGTGCACTGGACATCCCTTCCTTACTTCCCATGGTGGCGATAACCTCAGTTTCAGGGTCTAAAGCCACATCAAACTTTCGTTGATAGAGAGCAGCTACAGCTTGTCTGAGTTTCAGAACTCCCTTAGAAGCACTATAGCGATGATGTTCGGGGCGAAGGGAAGCTTGAACCAATACTTCCAATGCTAATTCTGGTGGAGGCAAGTCAGGTTTGATCTGACTAAGATCAACGATATCTTTACCCTTTTTTCTAAGGGTCGAAATTTCTCTGGAAATCTCTCCCAACAAATAGGGTTGAAGAGTTTTAAGACGCTCTTCCAATTTCTTCTCGAGCCTTTGCTAGCTGTGTTTCTGCCCTATAACTACTTCGAGAAAGTGGCTCGATGGTAATACTTTCGAAACCAACTTTCTCTGCTTTTTCCGAATAAAATTGGAATTTTTCAGGACTCAAATATTCAACCACCTCAAGATAGTTTCGACCCGGCCTCATATACTGACCAGCCGTAAAGACATTGACACCGGAAGCCCGGGCATCCGAAAAGAGTTGAAGAACTTCTCCCTCTTCCTCACCTAGGCCTAACATAATACCTGTTTTAACCACTGTTTGCTTTGAGTATTGAGCTGCGTGCGCCAGTAAATTCAGAGACCTCTCATAAGATGCACCAGGGCGAACTCTTCTATAAAGCCTAGGGACTGTCTCCAGATTATGATTGAACACATCTGGGCCTTCGGCGAGAACACTTTCTAACGCTCCCTTCTTCCCAGAAAAGTCCGGCACTAGAATTTCGACCGTGACCTCTGGCAGCCTAGCTCGTATAGAACGGATTGTTTTCACAAAACCACTGGCACCACCATCCGGCAAATCATCTCTTGCAACTGAAGTAACAACCACATGCTTCAAATTCAGTCTCTCAGCCGCTTCAGCAACAGAGTCCCCTTCCGCTTGAAAACTGTCCTCTAACATCTCAGGTTTACCGGTCACAACAGAACAAAAGCGACAGCCTCTAGTACAGACATCTCCTAAAATCATGAAAGTGGCCGTACCTCTTCCAAAACATTCTGAGATGTTGGGACATCGAGCTTCTTCACACACAGTGTTCAAAGATGACGCGCGAAGAAGCTTTTTGACATCTCCAGTCTCTTGAGAGGAACCTGGTGGACGTCGAAGCCAAACAGGAATGCGATCCGCAGGTGCAACTGTGCTATTTCTTTTCAAATCGCCTCACTCAGGGGTCGGAGCAAGTATTGACTGAAAGCTAAGCGCTTTGTCTAGGCTACCTAAAGTTTTTACCTTTTCCGACAAAAAGGCTAGCTGCGGGTTCAAATCTCCATTTACCAACAAAATGAAATCTCTTTCACTTACTTTCAAGGTCACCTCCGCGTCATCTATAGCCTTGTTAACGATTTCTAAATCATTATCCAACTGAACAGACCACGATTCAGAGGTATCACCAACTAGTTCAACTAGATACTTGCCTGTAAGTTTTTTTCGCTCTGCGTCTTCCAAAATATCGAAGCGGTACAAAATTTCCGTATTGAAGAATTCTTTCGCTGAAGAAACTAAATTTCTAGAAGGAATGCCCGCATGTGGATCATCATCAATAAGCTCGCCACTTTCAAAGTCATAAGCTCCCTCAAGCTCATTCTCGAGAAACATTGGTCCGTTCTGAAGCACTTCCTCTTTATCAGAGTCACTATCCCCTTGATCGCTACCTTCCGAATCCTGGTTCTCTTGACCTGCTTGAGAGCTCTTAGCTTCCGGGGCTTCACCGCTACCTATATCACTTTCCAGCTCAGCAGCGTCCTCTGCAGCAGCGTCAACCTGAGTTGAACTTGAATCCTGCTCAGCGACGTTCTCACCCTGATTTTCGTCAGCACTAAATTCTTTATTATCGTCACTCAACTTAGATTTTCTCCTGCTAACACTGAATAAAGGTAAATGAGGCTTCTTAGCCCGTCATGCGAGCACCTATCTAAAATCTATTGTCTTAGACTAGTCGGATTTAGCATAGTTTTAGGCAGATAACCACATATCTAGACTTGTCCAAACTTTATTGATTTTTATCAAAGTGCTGGTAAAGTTTGGACTTGA
>CALIEE010000014.1 GCA_938022485.1 uncultured bacterium
GGTCTGCGTCTGGTGCAAGGCCTTAGTCAAAAGGAAGTTGAAAAAATAACTCAGCTTCGTGATAGACCAACAAACCTTAGAGAACTTTGGAAAATATCTGGGGTAAAAATTAGCTCGCTTAGAAAACTTGCCAGAGCCGACGCTTTTCGTTCTTTCGGAGTAAATCGCCAACAGGCTCTTTGGCAGCTTAAAAAATTAAATGACCAAAGCCTTCCACTATTTGAGCAATTAGAAATACAGGAAAACTACGAGAGCAGCCTGCCAGTTTTATCAGAAAAACTACATGTCCTTTTTGACTACCAACACACCGGACATTCACTCAAGGCTCATCCAATGGAGTTTGTAAGAGAGAAACTTTCAGCCAATGGTATTCTAAAACTGGCAAGTCTCCTTGATTCAAGCTCCACTCCAAATGGAAAAAATATCACAATTAGTGGCTTAGTTCTCGTACGCCAGAAACCGCCAACGGCTAAAGGAACAACTTTTTTAACAATAGAAGATGAGACTGGATGGGCAAACATTGTAGTGCAATCTAAGGACTACAAGCGACTTAGAAGACAAATCATGGAGAGTAGGTGCCTTGTAGCTCGAGGAACAGTTCAAAGAGCAGATGGCGTAGTAAACTTAATAGCAGAAAACATTGTGAAAGTGAGCTAATAGTGCCTGTCTGAATAGACTTCCATATTTTCTCAGAATCTGAGAATCTTCATCTTAATTACCCATAAAAAAATCTTATTCTTTCTATTTAAGTACTTTGAAAAATCTCTATTACCTTTGTCTAATTCTCTACTCCCTCACTTTCAGTGCCTGCTTCAGAGCAGCTCTTAGCCCAGATTTGGGAGAGTTATATAATAAATCAATCCAACAGTCAGCTCCTACTCGTAATCCAGTAATCGTCATTCCAGGTGTACTGGGAAGCAATCTTGTAGATTCTACAACTGGCAAAAGTATTTGGGGAGCTTGGGATGGAGAATTCGCTAATCCAAAAATAGATAAAGAGGCAAGACTAATCGCCCTTCCCCTAGACCTTTCTCTGGATCCATTTAACCTAGAGGATAGCGTAACCAATGCCGGAGCTCTAGAGCGCATTAAACTACGTGTTTTTGGCTTCCCTGTTGGCTTTCAAGCCTATGCTCAGCTTCTAGTTACACTAGGAGCTGGTGGCTATATTGATCAGACAATGGCTAGTAGTCAGGGAAACTCTATCAACTACGGTGACGAACATTTTACCTGTTTTCAGTTTGACTACGATTGGCGAAAATCAAACGCAGTTAATGCCGCTAAACTAGATAAGTTTATCAAAGAAAAGAAGAAATATATCGAAAACGAATACCGTAGAAGATTTAAAATTGAACCAAAGGAAATCAAATTCGATATCGTAGCTCATTCAATGGGAGGACTTCTATCACGCTACTACCTGCGCTATGGAAGTCAGCCTCTAAATCTAGAAGGGCCACTACCTGTTCTAAACTGGGCAGGAGCTAAACACGTGGATAAACTTATTACCGTCGGAACGCCTAATCTAGGCTCTCTGCATTCCTTCCAGTCGCTCCTTGAAGGGCGAAAAGATAGTTTCTTTCTACCATTTTACAGCCCAGTGCTAATGGGTAGCTTTCCATCTCTATACGAACTTTTGCCTAGAAACTCGGACGCTCCACTTTCCGTAAAAGGTAAAGAAAGACAACTCGATTTATACGATCCTCGAGTATGGGACAAATATAACTGGGGTCTACTAAGCTCTGACCAGCACTTAGAAGTGCTACTACCCAATATTAAGACACAAGATCAACGCAGAAAACTTGCTAAGAAACATCTCTCTAGACTTCTAAGACACGCAAAACGCTTCCATCAAACCTTGGATATCAAAGCTAAGCCCCCTAAAGACCTTTCCATCTATCTTTTCACTGGAGATGCTAATCCGACTGCTGAAAAGGGACACATAAACAAATATGGTGAACTATCCTTTACTAAGCATTCACCTGGAGATGGAATTGTTACTAGAAAAAGTGCTTTAGCAGACAAACGAGATGTTAAATCCAACGAACCTAAACTGGTTAGTCCAATAGATTGGACTGGTGTCTACTTTATTTTCGAAGATCATCTGGGTCTAATAAAGGACAATACTTTTTCTGACAATCTTCTTTATCTTCTCTTAGAAAGACCAGGTCTTAACAGACCTGCTTACCAATAGCATCGAGGAGCATACTCTTGAAAAAGTTTGTAATTTTTCTTGCTACTCTTGGTCTATTTGCTTTAGCGGTTTTTCTGACAGCACAGTTCCTATTAAAGAAGGATTCCGTATCCTTAGATGAATTTAGTCTAGTACAATCGCCTAAGTTTGCTGAGGTGGACTTTGGAGAGGGTCTTGAAAAAGTAAAGATTGAAACCAACCAGTTTCTCCCCTCCCCACTTTCAATTGCCTATACTGACAGTCCCACTTACCTCAGCGTACCAGGCATCCTTCGTTGGACTAATAAGCACCGAGACACGGAAGCCTTGCATGAGCTAAGTCTTAACGAGACCCTTAACCAGGTAGCTGCTGCTAAAGTGGCAGATATGTTTGAAAATAACTATTTCGAACATATTTCTCCAGATGGTGTGGGACCAGGAGACCTTGCTAGGGAGTTTGAGTATGACTTCATTGTTGTTGGCGAAAACTTAGCTAAAGGCAACTTCAAGACTGATAAAAAACTGGTTCAGGCTTGGATGGATAGTCCAGGACACCGAGAAAATATTATGAAATCAGCCTTCACAGAAATTGGAATCGCTGTTGGCCAGACAACCGATGGAGGAAGAGAAGTCTGGCTCGCCGTTCAGTCTTTTGGAACACCCAAAAGTAAGTGCGGGAAACCAGAAGACCCTTCCCAGCTCGAAAGTTTTAGGGACTCAATTCAAAGAGACAGTGAAGATTTAGAGGCCTACCGAGCTGAAATCGAAGCTCTACAGCAACAGTTTGTCCATCCCGATTCAATTAACAGCGAGATTGCCAACTATAATGAGCGGATTCAAAATTTACGAGAAGACCAACAACGGTTTAATCAAGAGGTGGCATTTATCAACAAAGCCAACCAAAGATTCAATGACTGTATTCAAGACACAGCCGGTAACTAACAATATTCAAAAAATGTTCCAAAGCAGAAGATCAACCTTTTTGTAAAAGAAACCTCCTGCTTGAAACCTGGTTTTTAGACTTTTGGTCCTTTAATAGCACGCTTTCTTTGCTTGTTCCGCCGATCTCTATGCCTATGACATTCCAGTCTTCTTTCTTCTTCGATCTCAATCAACAGAGGTTCAATAACCTGAGAACAAAAAGTACCAACATCGATATCCAGAACTCCAACCTGTACTTTAAAATTGAGAACTGGGTACAACGGACTACTTTCGGGAAGTATAAAAGGCACACTTGGAAGTATTTCAGGAGCTAAATATTGTAACTCTGTAAAAGATTCTGAGACAACTGGCTTCTCAAAAACACCAGAAAAAGTCCTTTCATCTATAGATCGTCCAGACGAACCCTTCCCCCCCAGTACCGAAAAAGAAGGTACAATACGAACAGTTCCTAAATCTCCCTTCCCTTCTCCTGTCTTCAACATTTGAAGTTCCGAACTAATTGAAACCAAGCAATTACTTTGTCGGTCTAGCACTTCTAAAAGTTGAAATTCTCGGTCTGGTAAAAATTTCAATCTATCCCGCAAATCTTGACCATAAACATTAGCTCCATGTAAAATAGGCTCAGTTCGAGGCTTTAACTTAAAATGCTGATCAAAAAAAGTTACTGCTTCTCCTCTTCCATCATCTTCACCTGGGGTGTAAAACATTGTAAGACTCGAAAAACAAATCATAAAAAACCTTCTTCTTCTACCGTGGAAGCTTAATCATAGCAGAGAGTCAGGGGAAACTCTCTTAGGCAGCCAGTTTTTTTCTAGTAGCCACCCTATTTTTAGGCCGAAATTCACTCTTTTCAGTTAAAACTTCCTAAAAAAACCCTCTCAATTCTAGGGTGATAGGGTATTTGGGAAGCTAGAGTTAGCTATTCC
>CALIEE010000015.1 GCA_938022485.1 uncultured bacterium
TTGCTCCAAAGACGGGCTATTTCAGGGATGGCTTTTGCCGAACGGACGAAAGCGACAAAGGGCGACATGTTGTCTGTGCTGAAATGAGCGTTGAGTTTTTAGAGTTTACGAAGAGTAAAGGAAACGATCTTTCAACTCCTCGACCCGATTTTAATTTCCCTGGTCTAAACCCTGGCGACCGTTGGTGCCTCTGTGCTTTGCGCTGGAAAGAAGCTTGGGAGCATAACGTAGCCCCTAAGGTTATTTTGGAAGCTTGCGAGGAGACCGCTTTAAAAATTATTCCTCTAGAAGTTTTAAAACAGCACGCCATTCAATCTCTACACTAGAACGCCAAAGGACAGAGTGTTTAATTTTCATTCAACATATAAAGAACTCCCTGCACAGTTTTTTTCAAACGCTAAACCTGAGCCAGTGGCTTCTCCCACAATTGTAATTTTCAACGAAGATCTTGCTCAGGCCATTGGTGTAGATATTGCCTCATTTAATGATAGGCAAAAAGCCGATCTATTTTCAGGCAATAAGGTGGTCGATGGCTCAGAGCCATTTTCCCAAGCTTATGCCGGACATCAGTTTGGACACTTTACCATGCTAGGAGATGGCAGAGCCCATATTTTAGGAGAACATGTTACTCAAAGCGGTGAAAAGTTTGATATTCAATTGAAAGGTTCAGGGCGGACACCCTACTCTCGGCGTGGAGATGGCAGAGCTGTGCTTGGTCCGATGCTTCGCGAATATATTATCGCAGAAGCCATGCACTCGCTCGGAATTCCGACAACTAGAAGTCTAGCTGTCGTTTCCACCGGAGAATCCGTGATGCGAGAACAAGCCCTACCTGGTGCGATTCTAACTCGCTTGTCTAGCTCACATATTAGGGTTGGAACTTTTGAATTCGCCGCAAACTATGAAAATGGAAGCTCAGTTTCAAGTCTTTTAGATTATACCCTTGAGCGTCACTACCCCAGCTTGATAGGGAAAGAAAATAAGGCTGTGTCTTTGATTGAAGCTGTCATGGAAAAACAAGCAGAACTGATTGTTCATTGGATGCGAGTAGGTTTTGTTCACGGAGTAATGAACACTGACAACATGGCTCTTTCTGGTGAAGGAATCGACTACGGTCCTTGCGCTTTTATGGACAGCTATGACCCAGAGGTGGTTTTTAGCTCAATCGACCGCATGGGACGCTACTCCTATACTAATCAACCTAATATCGCTCAATGGAACTTAGCCCGACTCATCGAAACGATGTTACCTTTAATAGATAATGACCCCAATAAAGCGATCGAAATCGCCAAAGAAACCATTGGTCAATTTTCTAGACTTTACAAAGACAAAGGCTTGGCAATGATGCGCTCAAAACTTGGGCTAGTGAGCGAGCAAGATGAAGACGAAAAACTTATTTGGGAACTACTCAGTTGGATGAAATCTAATAATGCAGATCACACCAACACCTTCCATGATCTAATTAATTCTAAATTACCAAAGAATGAACTCTACCAACAAAAACAATTTCAAGACTGGCACACTAAGTGGCAATCTAGATTAGAACAAAACAATCAACCCTTAGAAGAGTCGCTATCTGTGATGAGAAGCACTAACCCAGCAGTCATTCCGCGAAACCACAAAGTAGAAGAGGCCTTGGAAGCTGCTCACAACAGTGACTTCAATCCTTTACACAAGCTACTGGCTGCGCTGAAAGATCCTTATAAAGATAGAAAGGATCGAGAAGAATATCAAAAAGCGCCCGAGCCAACTGAAAAAGTCTATCAAACATACTGTGGAACTTAAGTCTGAGCTATGAAAGCTGATCCGAAACTATTTTGTATTTAGGATCTTCCATAATATTCACATCAATAATCGCATTAGAATTAGCTAGGAGTTTTCGACAGTCAGAACTCAAGTGTTTGAGATGAAGCTTCTTTCCATGCTTGTCATATCGATCAGTCAAACTATTTAACGCATCTATTGCAGAATGATCCACTATCCTACTCTCAGCAAAGTCTACATAGACAACAGAGGGATCCTCAGCTGGGCTGAACTTTTCATTAAAAGCCGTGGTGGAGCCAAAAAATAGAGGTCCGTAAATTTCATAGTGCTTAGCTCCCTCCTCATCAACTCTTTTCCTGGCTCTAATCATTTTTGAATTCTCCCAGGCAAAGACTAAGGCCGAAAAAATAACTCCCGCTAAGACTGCCAAAGCCAGGTTGTGAAACACAACGGTGATCAGAGTGACAACCACTATGACTAAAGAGTCACTAAGAGGTATTTTGCCAAATACTTTTAAACTGGCCCATTCAAAAGTTCCAATCGCTACAATAAACATAACTCCAACAAGAGCAGCCATGGGTAGCTTTTCAACTATTGGGGCTCCGAAAAGTATAAAAATCAGAAGGGTCAAAGCTGCAACAATACCGGAAATACGATTTCTGCCTCCCGAGTCGATATTTATCAAGCTCTGCCCAATCATTGCACAACCACCCATACCTCCGAAGAAACCTGTTACCAGGTTTGCCAGCCCTTGGCCTACGCACTCCTTGTTACCTCTTCCGCGTGTCTCAGTTATTTCATCAATTAAACTTAGCGTTAAAAGACTCTCGATCAATCCCACTCCTGCCATCACTATGGAGTAGGGTAGAATGATCCAAAGGGTCTCCAGAGTCATTGGAACCGTTGGAAAATGAAAGCTAGGCAAGCTGCCTGAGATAGAGGCCAGGTCCCCTACAGTTGTCGTATCAAGATCTAATCCAATCACAATTGCTGAAACTACGAAAATACCAACCAACGAAGCGGGAATAGCCTTTGAAAGCTTGGGAACTTGCCAAATTATAAGCATCGTAAGACTAACGAGACCGAGCATTGTATACAGAGGTGCTCCAGTCATCCAAGCCAAATCCTGACCGGATTTGACTTTAAATTGCTCAAACTGAGCCATGAAAATAACTATGGCCAGACCATTAACAAAACCGAACATAACTGGCCGAGGGACTAGACGAATAAACTTTCCTAGCCTAAGAACCCCTGCAAACAGTTGTAAAATGCCCATCAGAACCACGGCAGCCAAGAGATATTCAAAGCCATGTAAGGCCACAAGAGGTGCGACCACTACAGCAATTGCTCCAGTGGCACCGGAGATCATTCCGGGTCGACCGCCTGCTATTGAAGCAATCAGTCCAATAGTAAAAGCTGCATAGAGACCTGAGAGAGGAGGGACTCCAGCAATAATAGAAAAGGCTACAGCCTCTGGGATCAAAGCAAGGGCAACTGTCAGACCAGACAAAAATTCATTTTTAAGATTAAAGTCTTTCTGTCTGAATAAACTCAGTGGGGACATCGATAACTTCAGTAGGTAATAAACTAGGTTTATGGGGGGATGAATCAAATTTAGCTGGTGCTTCTAGCTTGAAACAGGAAGCCTGACAAACTTATTCTGGATATGCATGAAATGAGAGTA
>CALIEE010000016.1 GCA_938022485.1 uncultured bacterium
GGTGAGGTTGTAAGAATCGAACCTGAAAGCGGACTCTCTTCATCCTCTGCACTTCAGTAGAGCTAGGCTAAAAGTCCTACACAGAAAGGCTCCAGTGGATAAATCACTGGGGCCTTTTTTATTTTTTCAAATTGTCTAATATTATCCCCTCGAACTAAATCATGGTTCGAATACGGTTATGTTTATGTTGTAGACTAATAATAAAAGACGGCAAGATGGAGAAAAAAATTACAAAAGAAGAAGTTGTAGCTGCTCAGAAGGCTTGGGGTGAGGGAATAGTTGAGATTGGCAAAGTCTTTATTGAAAAGGGTGATTATAAGTCCCGAGCAGAAGAGCATATTAGAGATCTCTACGCTTATGAGCAATCAGAAGTGTTGTTTAAACCAACACTTGCTGCTGATGTGCAGTTTAGGAAGACCTTTGCCCAAGCTTTATCCTATTTTGTAGGTGGTTCTGTTTCCGAAGATAATGGTTTTGCTATTAAGCCTTGGGCTAAGGTTAGGTTTTGTGAACAGCAAATTATTACTGAAGTTAACTTTGCTCTGGCGATGGGCAATTATTACTTCACTCCAGTTGGTGATAATGAGGAAACGAAAGTGGAGTATTCATTTGCCTATACGAAGGATAGTCAAGGTAAACTTAGAATCAGCCTTCATCATAGTTCCTTACCTTTCAGTCCCAGTTAACAAGAATCCTATAAAATCCATCTGAATACCCACTTCACTCACTTCTGTGGTTATTTGATAACGGAAGAGGAAAGGTCGTTAGGTAAACTTTCCTAGATCTACAGTCTGATTGCTGAGGCTGAGCCCTTACAGTTTGAGTCTAAACATTTGTTTTTCATTCAAATGTTCTGCGACCTATTTGGGCCTCTAGGAATCCTAATACCTTAGGGTGCACGGCATAACTGTTATCTATTTCTAGTTGTGTGCCGCACAAGTTGCAGAGGGTTTAGGCGGACAGGTTTTAGGCAAATGGATATGCAAAGGGATGTTATTCGTAGTAAAGGCATTTTTCGAACTACCACGAAGCTAGTCGGCGTTCTTTGCCTCATAGCAAGTTGTGGCGGAAATTCTCAGGGTTTAGACCCATCAAACTCGGCAGTGAGTCAAAAAGAGTCTCAGATTCAACCTATCGTTCATCAAGAAACTAGTGAAATTGAACTAGGCTATAATTCCGAATTTAATAGTTTGCCGCTTGATAACAGTGATCTTCTAGAAGAAGTCATAGTCTTAAATCATTTTTTGGAAAGACCTGCTGAAAGTCAATGTTCGCTAAACTTCTCAGTTAAGAATGAAGGTGAACGTTGTCTATTGGACTTTGTTGAAGGAAACGTAATTCTTGGAAATGAGGAAGAGTCTAAGCAGGTAGTGAAAGCTAGCTTTGCTCAACGGTTTGGAGCCGAGACTGGAAATGGTCTGGAGCTCGGATCTGGAGAAATAATGTCTTTAGAGGTTCCACTGAAGTCAGGATCTGAAATTGACTGCAGCTTAACAAAGTCGGTGAATATAAACATTAGCTGTGTGAATGCTTCGAGGTTGGGGAGCTAATTCTTAGTTTGGCCTTCTAAATCTCGGATCAATTGGTCTAGCTCTATTGCCTTGCCCGCGCTAAAGCCTCGGTCATGGAACCAAAGAACCTTTCCCTTTTGGTCTAAAAGAACAACTCTAACATTTCTTGGTTTTTCGTTGCCGAAGAAGCGAGCAATTTCTGAAGCATCCTTATAAACTGTGAATACAATTTTCCAATCTTCTTCAGGTATTCCATTTCTCATTCCCTGATCGATTCGGCTAGCAAGTAGGCCGGGAACAAAGCCCTGAATGGTAGGAATCTCAGCCATTTCAACAGGGGTTTGAAGTTGCTTTAACCCTAGTAGCCAGCGATCTACATCGAACTGTGCATCCTGCACGTAGCCAATAAAAAGAACGACAAGGTTGTCCTTAAATAAGTCTGGAATGATTACTTCTTCCCCAGTTAAGCCGGTAGCTTGAACTTTGGGAAAATTTTGGCCGATTGGTTCAGTTTTCTCAAAAGTGCTAGCACAAGAAACTATCGAGAAGCTGAAAATAATTAGAACGAAGTGCCTAAACGGGAAGTCTCTGACCATCTTAAGTCATTCCTAGGGTTATGTTTCTAGGTGAAAAAAAAGGGCTCTGAAAGGAGCCCTTTTAATTTGTCGTAGTCTATCTTCCAGTCAGGAAGACCACTTACTTGTCAGCTATTCTGCCTTGCGGAAGAATGCCATTCCGGCAACACCAGCTAGAAGAAGAGCCACAGTTGCAGGCTCTGGAACTTCACTAGGAGCATTTGGTGCAGAAAGCTGGTCAGCCACATCTATGAAGGAGTATCCCCCCTGACTGTTGATGCTCGGGTTAAGCACGCTAATGCTTCCGTCCGGGTTGTAAGCAAGCTGATCCTCTTCAAGACCAAAATATTGTAGCCAAACTCCAACTTCTGTACCGAAGCTTACACCAGGTAAGAATTCACTAGCTAGCGTTAATCTGACCGTAGTCTCTAGATCCGATCTAACTATCTCCTTAGCTCGAATCGTCTCGGCTAGAGTGGATGCTCCCCCTAGAGAAGAAAATACTGGGCCCCCAGCGGTAGCAGCGATAGGCGTGTCAACCAATCCAGCATATTCAGATCCAGTTACGATTTCGTTCTCTAGGTCTACGAAAATTGTAGTTTGGTCTCCAGTTATTCCAGTCGAAGGAACAGAACCATCCGTAATAGTGAAGAAAAAGAAATCCGCAATGCTCCCTCTGTCACTCTGGAAAAAAGTTGCTTCTAGTTCTAACAACTCAGAGTCTTCGTCGTAGGTAAAACTAACGATTGCCTCACCAGCCGTACCGCCGATCTCTACCAGATCCGCATCCGCTGGAGGGTTAGTTGTATCTACTTCATAGGTAAATGACGTCGCTGAGGCACTACTGCTTAGAAGTCCTACTAATGCTCCGGCAACTAAAGATTTGGAAAATAATTTCATGGATACTCACCTTTTACTGATTCATTATAGTTAAAGCTCTGGGGAGAGAGTTTAATTGAAAATGGTCTTCTTATCAAAACCATGAAGTAATTTATGTACTTCAATGTAGGTAGCGCAGGAGCCTTATTGGGGAGGGCTTCGGGTCGATATTAGTCTAAGTTTGAGCTTTGATTCGGCCGAGACTCCGTAAGTAGCTGTTAATGTTAGATATGTTAGAAGTGGATAATTAGGTTGATGAAGAGTCTAGTTCAAGGAAGCTTTAAGAGTTAGTGGTTTTGTTTGACCGATAATGCGCAAGGGAAGAGCGAATTATCTCTAAGATTGGGCTACTAAGGGGTCATAATCTGGCTAATCCTCTAGAACAAGCTTCAATTTCCCTCTAATTTTATCAGGATCTAGCCAGGCCTGGCTGAGCACAATTTTTCTGTTCTTATCAATGATGAAACCAGGTATCGGCGCTCGTCCGTATTTCCTCCAACTATTATTGTCTATTGAATGGATGAGCATTTGATATTCAATACCAAGCTCATTCTTTGACCATCGGGCTAGCTCTATTCTTTTTTGAATGGTCTCCGGCTGAGGAATTAAAACTCGTTGAAGGCGATTGAAGGTTGTGACCCATTCTTTGTCATTGTCGGGGCTGTTTGAGCCCACAGGATGAGCTTCTTGGGTATAGACGAATACGAAGTCCACTTGCCCTTTGAACTCGCGATGAAGACTGGACATGCTGAAACGTCTGTATCTGAAAACTGGGCAGCTATGGCTGCCCAAATGAAGAACTATAGGTTTCCCTCCAATTATTTCATTTAACGAAATTTTTTGACCTTCTTCGTCGTAGGCAATGAAGTTGGGAGCTAGGTCGCCAACTTTAGGTGCTTCATTTTTAAAATGAGTTAAGTGAGAACCAGCTTTGGTCGGAAAGCAGCCGGAGGTTAGGAATAGCAGAGCGAGGATAACTAAACTACGGTTTGAGAATATACTACTCAGTGGACCGACCACTCAATGACCTCCGGAAATTTAGTAAAATTTACTAAAACTATCTTTACTGAGTGTCTTCGAACATTTTAAAAACTTCTTCACCAGTCATATTTTTTGTTTTATTTGCGAAGTCATAGTAGCCAGGTTTTTCTTCAATAAAAATTTGATGATCAAATTTTAGGTCAGATAATTGACTAACTAACTTATCTTCGAAGAGTCCAACTGGAACCATGTATTGATTTTGCTTCTTCAGTCGATAGAAGAGATGGGTCCCGCAAGCAGAACAAAAACCTCTCTCAGCCCAGTCCGAGGATTCATAAATTTTAATATTTTGTTCGCCCGTAAAATTTATATTGCCAACTCCACAGTCCATTACTAGAAGAGGGCCTCCAGACCACCGTCTGCACATATCGCAGTGACATGCTCCAACGCTATTGTCGACTGGAGTGGTTTCAAGACTAACTGCTTTACAAAGGCAGGAACCTTTAAGTTTAACATTTTCTTTCATATTTGACCTCAATTTGAAGACTAGTTTATAAATAAATTGTACATTAAGAGTAATGACCTAGTTTAGCCAAACCTATCATTAATGGGTTTAATCTGTAACTTTTTCTCTGCGCCATCGAATAGCTTTGTAGATAAATGTTCAAGCATTGAGCCGGTTTTCACCTGCTAATTACGGAGAGCCGACTATGGTGAGCGAAAATGAAGCAGAGAAGTTATCAGTTCCTCAGGAAAGAATGCAGTTAGAGATGGCGAAGTGCATAGAGGATTGTTTTGATAGAGAGTTTTTCTTTAATAAACATAGTAGCATTGGAGAGCATTGGTTGAAGGGAAAAAGAATTAAGCTTTTACAAAATAACCTTCTCTAGCTCACTTATCCAAAACTTAGGTTAGTAACACTTCGGTCTAATGACCGAAGCAGTCTCTTTTTTGTAGGCCTTAAATAATCTTTTGTTGTACTTCTGCCTTGCTCTGTTATTTACCTAGGGCTAGCATGAGACTTTGAACGTTGAGGCTGAATGAGCCAAAAAACACATTTTTATCTATTAGGGTAAATTTTATGAAAAAAATACTTTTGGTTGCGCCATTTATCTTATTGTCTGCTTGTAGTGCTCATAGTCCTATGATTCTTAAAACCACAACTGATTTTGAGAGTGCCGCTGGGGCCTCTAACGTCCAATCTGGTTCAGTTTCTACTCCAGTGAATTCAATTGTAGTTACGGATCAAACTTTCAGTGGGAAAACAACGCTGGGTCAAATTGACGTAGGAACTGTGTGGTACGGTTCTTGTACTAAGGCTTATAAGCAAATGGCTATTAAAGCATCTGAAGTTGGGGCTAATGCTGTTGAGGATGCGACATGTTGGAAACAGCCTTCAGGATTTTCTTGGGCTTCTCCGCATGCCAGTGGCCAGGCAGTTATTGTTCGAGATACCAGCCGGTTGAGAGGAATGCCTAACTTGCAGCATAGTTCTGAATAGAGCTTAGGCTGCTATTGTATGGAATATTTCACTCCTCAAAAAGCTCAACCTCTTTCGGATATTTTAATTTTTGAGAGGTTGAGCAAACCCAAGGCTGGTCCAATTGATAGAATCATATAAACGAAACAGCTGTTGAATGTTTCTAAGGCTAAGCTAGTAATTTGGATGCTTAGGATTGTGATAGCGTAGCCTAGGCAGTTGACAATTGTAAGTGCAGTTCCTCTCTTCTCGGGAACTGCATTTTGAGCAACTAGAGTTGAAAGGAGTGGTGAATCAGCCACGACCACTGCGCCCCAAAATAGTAGAAATAACAAAAACAGAAGGGGTGAAGCTAGCTCGAAGAAAATCGGGAAGCTTAGGCAGCATAAGAGCGAAAGTAAAAGTGAGCTTGAGGCCACTTTAGCAAGAGAGGTTTTTTCGGCTAAATGTCCTGAAAAAGCACAGGCAATTCCTCCGGAGCCAATGATAAAAAAAGATATTAGAGGAATGTTAAAAAAAGTTTCTGGATGGCTAGCTTGGAACGAATCCAGAATTATCGGTACAAAAGCCCAGAAAGTATAGAGCTCCCACATATGTCCAAAATATCCAAAAGCCGCAAAGCGAAACCTAGGGGCTTTGAATATATTAGTTACGGCGTTAAGCTTAAATTGTTGTGAAGCTCTTCTGAAAGGACCGTCCGGAACTAGTAAAAAAAGGCTAGTGCCTCCGATGGTGGCCAGAGCAGATGTCGAGACTATTACTGACTGCCAGTTCCAATTAGAGACAAATCCTTTTAGCAAGTGTGGTAGGGCTGTGCCGACCACAAGTGCGCCAACTAGATAACCTAAGGATCGACCCAGTCCATCTTTATAGTAGTCAGTGGCAATCTTCATACCTACTGGGTAGATTCCAGCAAGAAAAAATCCAGTTAAAAACCTAAGACTCATAATGCTTGAGAAAGTATTTGCTTCTACAACCAAAGCTAAGTTCGACAGGCTTCCAAGGATAGAGCTATAAAAGAAGACCTTTGAGGGAGAGAACCTATCAGCTAGCGATAATAGAGCGAATACTAAAGTGCCACTGATAAAACCTAGTTGGACAGCAGAAGTTAAGCTGCTAATTGAGTTACTTCCTAATCCAAAATTTAGCCTTAATTCCTCGGTGACACTATTGCTTGCGAACCAGAGAGAAGTGCAGCAGAATTGAGCGAAGACTATAATAGCCAGGTGGGTCTTCTTTTTATCCAAAGAGTTTTACCTTTTCTAGAATTCTAATTTTATGAGGATAGCTCCAGACAATGGTGATTACTAGAGCAATAATCATCTATACACTGCTTCTTTCTACAGCTTTTGCAATGTCATCGGTGAGCGTGGAAGATTTTAAATGGAAGAACCGTCTCCTAGTCTATTTTTATTTATCTGAGGATGAGAAAAGGATAGTTGAAGGTCAGACGGAAAAACATCTTGATGCTATAAAAGATAGAGATATTTTGGTGGGCTATGTCAGGCTTCACAAGCCATCATCGCTTGGTTCCTTGAGTCTTGAAGAAGATAGCATTAAGAAACTGGTCTCCGGTTTATCTATAGTTGAAAATCAAAGCACTCTAGTCTTGATTGGCAAAGATGGAACTATAAAGTTTCATGGAAGTAGTGAGGCTTCTCTCTCTGAGATATTTGCCCTGATAGATTCAATGCCTATGAGAAAGAGAGAAATGAGCCGACAAGGTCTTAGTTAGGGCTTTTGATTGGCAATTGCCTCGAATAGTGAAAATTCGATCGATTAGCTGCCTCAGCATTATATTTTTCTACGAAGATTGATTGATTCTTGATAGACTTTTCGGAGTTTAATTAAGCAGTCGCTAATGAGTATTCTTTTAATTTAGCTGAAGCAATGTCTGACACCCAGGAAGTTAAAGAAGAGGCAACTCTGAAGAAGAATTTGACTCTGTTCGATGTCTATTCTGTCTCTACGGGTGCGATGTTTAGTTCGGGCCTTTTTCTACTGCCTGGCATTGCAGCTAGCTATTCTGGTGATTCTGTCTACCTTGCCTATTTTGTTGCAGGCTTTCTGATTCTTCCAGCTATGTTTTGCATTGCAGAGCTTTCTACTGCAATGCCTAAGTCGGGTGGAACTTACTACTTTTTAGATAGAGCCATGGGTCCTTTGCTTGGAACCATCGGTGGACTAGGGTCTTGGATCGCTGTTGTCTTCAAAAGTGCTTTTGCCTTAGTTGGAATGGGTGCCTACCTAGAAGTGTACGTAGACATGCCTCTTACTTTGCTAGCCATAGTTTTGACTATTGCATTTGGAATTATAAATGTGGTGGGAGCTAAAGAAACCTCAATGCTGCAAAGGATACTTGTTAGTGTCTTGGTTATTATTTTGACCGTTTTTATCGCCCTAGGACTTTTTCAGCTGGAATTGGGATCGGTTCTAGCTCCCAACTCAGGAAATTCTGAGTTTTTTAAGTCGGGCTTAGTGGGATTTGTTTCTACTATTGGCCTAGTTTTTGTTTCTTATGCTGGTCTTACCAAGGTAGCTAGTGTTGCTGAGGAAGTAGAGAATCCAGATGTGAATATTCCTCTGGGGATGACCTTATCTCTATTCACAGCGACTATAATATACACCCTTGGCACAGTAATTCTTATCAACACACTTCCTCCAGAAAAACTATATACAAGTTTGACTCCAATTGCTGATGCTGGTCGCGCCTTCCTGTCCTGGGTTCCTTATGACTTGGGAGTGTTGTTAATTGTCATTGCTGCGATTGCCGCATTTGCTTCGACTGGTAATGCCGGAATTATGTCTGCGTCACGCTATCCTTTTGCGATGGCTAAAGATAAGTTGATACCTGAACGTTTGGCTGAGCTAGGTAGATTCGGCACTCCCACGCTATCCGTTATTGCCACTGTTTTGGCGATGATACTGGTTTTATTGGTCTTTGATGTTGAGTCAGTTGCCAAGCTTGCTAGTGCTTTCCAGCTTCTACTTTTCGGACTAATTTGTGTGGCTGTAATCGTTATGAGAGAGAGTAGAATCTCCTCATATCGTCCTGGGTTTAATGCCCCCTTTTATCCATGGCTACCTGTAATTGGGATATTGATTTCATTCTGGCTTGTTATTGAGATGGGATTTTTGCCGATAGCTTTTACTGGGATGATGATAATTCTTTGTCTTTTTTGGTATCAGTTCTATGCCTCGGAGCATCTGGAAAGAAGAGGAGCAATTTTTCATATCCATCAAAGATTAGGCCAACATAAGTACGAGGGTCTTGAGCGTGAGTTGATGACAATTATTCATGACAGGACACAGTCGGAAAATTTATCCTATGAAACCTTGATTGCTCGAAGTGCAATCGTGGACTTGCCGTTTGGAAATTATGACTTAGAGAATCTCAATGAAATTTTGAGAGATTCTTCATCACATCTTTTTGAGAAGCAAGATGAGGAAGAGGGGGGTGCTGAGCTACTTGGACATATTTGGGACTTTCGTCCTGTGGAAGAAGGGCTCTTTTTGGCAAGTAGGAGTGATAAACTGATTTCAAGGCCAAAGCTGATAGTCTGTCGATTTGGCCCACAAGCTGGGATTGAGGTGGAAGGAGTAGAAGAGGCCCACAGTTTGTTCTTTTTAATCATTCCGGAGAAACCAGTGGGTCTTGATCTAAGGCTTGCAGGTCATTTGGCTGAGGTTGTTCAAAGTGGGAATTTTCTTGAACGCTGGCTGGCAGCTGAATCAGAAAGTGAACTGAATCAGATATTGATGAGAGACGACCACTTTTACCATGGACCGGTATCTGGGGTGGAAGAGCTTCGTCAGCAGGTGGGGAAAAAGATTTCCGATATCGATTTGCCGAACACCTGTATTATAGCTCTAATTGAACGGGACAGTGAGATCATTATAGCTACAGCGGATGTTGTTCTTCAGGCCGGGGACCAAGTCGCGATCATAGGGGAGCCAGAGGATATTCATCTTCTGGAATCTTAGCCTTGCTATTTTTGCAGGCTGTCCTGCTGCAGGTAGTTGAGAATGTGTTCAATGAAACCATGTCCTGCAGAAACTATGTCTCTTTCGTTAACAAAGATCACTACAGCGTCGCGATCCTCTAAAACTTTGTCCCAGTCAGCATTAATTTTTCCACGATATTCTCTGACATTACTATTTTTCTTAAACCCTGTCTCCTTAGGAGTTGTCCAAAAATTGTACTCCGTGCTGAAATAGTACATCAACCTTCTTTTTCGAAAGGTTCCGTCTTTATCAAAGAAGTGTAGAGGGGTTAATGAAAAAGAGTCACCGACGATTAGTACTGTCGGATGGTATTTCTCGGCATTATAAAAACTTTCCTTCATAGGTGGATAAGGGAAGGGAGCTTTCCAAGCTGTCTCATCCCATAGGTTTAGAAGCCGGAGCATGTCTGTTTCGGTGCCAAAAGGCTCTGTCTTTAAGTCTACCGGCTCACAAACTGGTCTTTGAAGATCCTTAGAGAGTTGCCCAGCCATTTCATCCACTAGAACTTGCGATATTTTACAAGCAGTCAAGTAAGACCAATGTATCCCCCCGGGAGCAAAGACCGGAAATTCGCTGGTCTTTTTCAATTTTTTGGTTAACTTGGAGGCATCAATCAAGTTAATTTTCTTGTCTTTGGCAAATTGTAGAAAAGTAAGGTAGTCGCTTTGCCTAGACGCTCGTTCTGGATGTCGAAAGTTACTGGGAATTTTTTCCGGATAGACCTCGGCTTTACTCGGAGTGATAAGGAGGTTGAAAGAAATCTCTTTATCAGCCAATAAGCTTTGTAGGCGTTCAAGCCTCTCGGTTAGTTGGACTATGATTTCAGGTGGATTCGGGTTGGATCTATTGTAACTATGAACGTAAGCTTGTTCGATTAGAAAATTGTCAGAGCCTGGCATAATAATAGTGCCTAGATTTTTTGAAGCATCACCGAAGAATTTATAGTTAATATCGTTTTCAGTTCTGACTAAGAATGGTCGGCTTCCTAGCTGCCTTAGGAATAGGGATTCGAAATTTTTCTGATAATCGCCTTTTAAAAAAGTTTTAGTACTTAAAGGGATTTTATCAATTTTGTTTTCATCTCCAGCAAGAGATTTAGTGTCGACTAGAATGAAATGGGTGGCGCCTAGCAAGCCTAGCGTGACTATCAGTATTGCAAACTTAGCTATTTTACTTGGCACTGGTTAGGAGTATCGGGAAAATTGTTGTGTGCTAACGCAAATAAGACTTAACTCAAAATTTAGTAGTTATCCCTAGTCGTTTATCAGAAAATCGCTAGGTGAGGAAAGAATGCTCTCATTTAGTGAACTATTAGGGAAAATTATTGTTTCGAATAGAGTTATTATAACATTTTCCATAGGCTCGAGAGGCATCACTGTGCCCAAACCAAGAGCCATTAGGATTGCCATCTCTGTTCGTCCAGAATACTTTGTTGTTTTGAACAAGGTGATTTGAGCAAGTTGCACCTGACTCAGCTATTCCACTCGCAACGTAGATGCTAACATTAGTGAAACTTTTTTGTGTTGCAAAAATTCGGTTGCCTTGAATTCGACTACCATTGCCACCAGCTAAGGCTCTATTTTTTTTGCATCTTCTTTAGGTAGGCTTCAAATCCCAGTTTTTCTAGATTTTCTCTTTTTTCAACTACGGATTCTTCAAGAGACTTAGAATACTTGGCGACCCTTTCCATTATAGACTTATCTGAAGAACCGAGGATCTTTGCTGCCAGAATACCTGCGTTTTTAGCACCATTAATCGCCATGGTAGCCACTGGGATACCAGGAGGCATTTGTAAAATAGACAAGATTGAATCTAGGCCTGCTAAAGAAGTTCTGCTTTTGATTGGAACTCCGATAACCGGTAGCGGGGTCATGGAAGCTACCATTCCAGGTAAATGAGCCGCCCCTCCAGCCCCAGCTATTACGACTTTGAAATCTCTTTGAACTAGTTCTTTGCTATAGCTATAGAGATAATCAGCTGTTCTGTGAGCGGAGACAATTTTAATCTCGAAAGCGATCTCTAAACTCTCTAAAAATTTGGCTGCTTCGCTCATCACAGGTAGGTCAGAGTCAGAGCCCATTACAATACTTACGGGTTTAATTTCTTTATTATCCTTACTCATTTTCCTACGCCAGCTTCCTTTCTAATAATTTTAATTTTCTCTAGTACTTCGGTGAGTTCCTCTCCAACGGTGGTGATGTGACCCATTTTACGAAGAGGTCGTGTCTCATTTTTGCCATAAATGTGAACGTTAGTCCCTGCTAACTTTAGACATTCCTCTAATCCCCGAAAATTTGGCTTTCCGGAGTAGTTTTCGTCGCCCAGTAAGTTTACTACTCCAGCAACACTTTTCATTTCACATTTTCCTAAAGGAAGGCCTAATACTGCTCTTAAATGCTGTTCATATTGAGAAGTTAAAGAGCCTTCAATAGTGTGATGACCGCTGTTGTGAGGTCGCGGTGAACATTCATTAATGAATACTTTATCGTTGCTATCTAGAAAGAATTCTATAGCCAAAACTCCGACATGTTTCAGAGAAACAACGAGTTTCTTGGCAATTTCTTCCATCTCCTCTCTGATTTTCTCTTCCAATTCTACAGGCGAAACAAAATAGTCGACTAGGTATGCATTTTCCCTCATGAAGAGCTCAATGGCAGGATAACAGGCAATTTCGCCCACTGAGCTTCTAACCACAATTACTGAAAATTCCTTTTTTATACTAACGAGCTCTTCTACTAAAAGCTCTGTGTCAGGAATGTCCTCTAAATCTTTTTCGGATGCGGCCAGGAAAACACCTTTTCCATCATACCCGGCCTTACAGGTTTTTATTATCTTTGGAAGTTGTAAGGCCTTTTCTGTATAACTTGAGACTAAGCTTTCTTTGTTGGAGAAATGATGGAACTCCGGGATAGGTAAGTCGTTTTTTGCGCAAAACTTTCTCTGCAAATATTTATCCTGGATTATTTCTAAAGTCTGACCTCTCGGGAAAGTCTTGACCCCGCTAGCTTCCAACTCGGTTAAAGCCTTGGCGTTGACACTATCAGACTCTACAGTCAGGTAGTCCATTTTTCGACCAAATTCTAGGACATCCTCATACGAGGTAATTGAGCCAGGTTTTATCTCCCCACAAACTGATTGAATTGGTGGGTTGTTACTGTTTTCCAAGCAAGATACGTCAAGTTGCCAGCGAGAGGCATCAATCGCTAGCATTTTACCTAGCTGTCCTCCGCCAACAATACCCAATTTTGAGCCGGAGTTTAGTAGTTTGTCCATCTGGTCTTAGTGAAAATTATTCTCTAATCTAAAGGGCGTAATCTATAACAACTAAAAGCCAATATCTATAGCCCTTTGCTTAAACAATTGGACTCTGATTGGGCTAAAATAAAGCTTAGAGACACTTCTTTTTCGTCAAATTCTATTCTTTTTTTGATA
>CALIEE010000017.1 GCA_938022485.1 uncultured bacterium
TTAGGGGCCCACGCTCTATATTTTGAGCTTCTTCTAGAATCACGATACTATTTCGAAACGTCCGACCACGAATATAAGTCAGTGGCACCATTTCTAAACGATTCTCCATTTCTAACCAGGCCTTGGCATCAAAGGGTCTAACACTCCGCTGAACTCCCCTTTTACCGGAAACTCCCTTATTCTCATCTTCACTACCTGGCACTTGAACTATCGCCCGCAAATTATCCTCAACAGGCCCTCCCCAAGGACGAACCTTTTCCTCAAGTGTCCCCGGCAAATATCCCATCGAAGTTCCCACATCCACCATCGGGCGAGTAATAACAATTCGTTCAAAATGTCCTCTTTCTAATCTCTCCCAAGCTGCAGCCAATGTTAAAAAAGATTTCCCGCTACCCGCTGGGCCCGAAACAGTGATTAATCTAACCCCGTTTTCTGCATTTGGATCAGGCTCTCCACACCCCATCAATGACCAAAGAAGCAGTTTCTGCTGCGGATTCTTTCCTTGAACTTCCCCAGCAACCTTCAAAAAATCAATATGACTTCGATCCAAAAGATCTCCTTCGCTAGATTCAGGATCTTTAGCAATTCCATAGGCGTACCGAACTTTAGGATTATCCCGATCAACTATATGAACCAACTCATTCAATAGTAACTCTTCATCAGGAGTATACTGATTCTCTTCAATTACCTTATCAAGCTCCTCACTTGATACTTCGATTTTTCTATAGCCAGGCTCTTTCCCCAATTGAGGCGCGCAAATACTCATTAACTCTTCAGCTCGAAGACCATAAACACTCCTAGCCAGAACCCTCAATATTCGATCCTGTGAAATAAGCACCACTGAGTTTTCAGCTTCCCCAGACTTGCCTTTATCAAGTTTCCCGACATTACCAGGCAGCATATCTTCCATTTCAAGGGCGGTAGCTATGATTTCATGGTCTGCAGTATTAGGACGCAATCCCCAAGCTCCAATTTTCTCATTGGCTGGTCTAGGTGCAATTCTAATAACCCCACCTTTCTCCGTTTCCACCCCTTCAACTAAATTACCCAAGGTTGAGTAATGTTCAAGCTGACGAGCACAGGCAATTGCAGTTTTACCCCTCTCGCCCTTATCTCGTTTAAGACCGTCTAATTCATCCAGAACCACTCTAGGAATGATTATTTCATTATCCCCAAGCACTCCGGCAAAAGCAGGCAGTTCCCTCTTTCGATAAGTTGTAACATCTTGAACCAAAGACATTACAGCTGAAGTATCTAGAACAAAAATCTTAGATGCCATAAAAAAATTCCTTCAAGTTTAAAGCACTGCAACACTTAGAACAAAACTTACAACAACTCTTACAAACTCAATCCCAAAGTTAATACAAAACTTTCTAAACCTAATAAAACCAACCCGTTTAAAACTTACCATTCTTAACAACTCGCTTTTCAAGCGCTGTTTCCTCTAACTCTTCTACCGCACCAGCTAACACTATAGCTACAGGTTTATTCAAGAGCTCTTTTAAACAGTAGTCTTTCAAACTCTCAAAACTAACTCCTCTTAGTCGCTCAGCCTGCTCTCCCGCACTAAAGAATTCTCCAAATAGCTCGAAAGTCTCGAGCATACGCCACATGGTGCTACTAGCTATACCCGCCTCCATTTCATACTGAGCAGCCATTGCGGCTATTGCTCTCTCCCACTCCTCTTTTTTAGGCCCCTTCTCACCTAACTCTAACAAATGCCGATCAATTACTTCAACAACTTCTCTTGCATTGCCATGCTGAGTAGCGGCCTGGATCAAGAACATAGAATTAACCTTGGAGGCTTCAATTTCAGAGCCCACTTCATAAGCGAGCCCTAACTTCTCGCGAACATCTTGGAAAAGGCGACTAGACATCCCACCTCCCAAAAGACAAGACAATAGAGAAGCTTCTGGATACTGTTCCTCACCAGGAGAAACTGACTTAATTGCCAAGGCGACCTGAACTTGCTCAACATCTTTAGCAATTCTGTCAACTCCACTACCTGGTTCAACTATAACTGACCGTGAAGATTCCCCAGGGTCTAAATCACTAAATAAAGACGATACTAAATCAACCAGTCGATCATGTTGAAAATCACCTGCAGCCGCAATTCTCAATCGACTACCTACGAGAAGCTCTTTCAGACGGCTATATACTTCCGACAAAGTAAAACCCGCTACTGTTTCCGTGGTACCAAAGACAGGCATTCCAAAACTACTTGAAGGCCAAAACAATTCACTAAGCCGATTAAAAGCCGCTGAGTCCGGATCATCAAAAGACTCTACTATTTCTTGCTTAACAACTTCTTTCTCTAACTCTAAATCTTCTTGGGTAAAGGCAGGCTCCAGCAACAACTCTGAAAAAAGATCAAACAATTTAGAAAAGTCCTGGCCAACCACTTCCCCGTATAGAACCAACTCATCGGTATCGGTGCAGGCATTTACCTCACCTCCCAAACGGTCAATCTCACAGGCCAACTCAAAAGTGCTGCGCCTATTGGTTCTCTTGAATAACATGTGCTCCAAAAGATGAGTAAGTCCAATTTGTTTTGGATCCTCCTCGGCCGACCCCCC
>CALIEE010000018.1 GCA_938022485.1 uncultured bacterium
ATAAACTAATACCAAAAAGAGTGTTGAACACTACATTCACCATCTCCCTTGGCGTGTTCATCTTGAACTTGCTTATAAAGCGTTTTGTTTTTTTGTTTATAGGGATAAAAGCTTCAGTAGATATTTTTAATGCGAATCAACAGATTTCAAGAAAGAGAGGAATACCCACAAAGGAAAAATCTTGGCGAGGTGTGAAGAAAATTTGGAAGGTAGTATTTTTGCTATCAGGAATGGCTGCGGTTTGGTCTGGTTTTTATTCGGTTTAGGATAGACAGTGTAGTTCTCCCACAGGCTTAATTTTAATTATTATCGAGGCGCTAGGTGGTAAGCGAATGAGGCGTGCTGTTGCACGCCGCAGTGAGCGCCGCCACCTTAGCAACGATGAGAATAATTCAAATTAAGCCTGTGGCGGAGAGGGAGGGATTCGAACCCTCGGTACCCGCAAGGGTACACTCCCTTAGCAGGGGAGCACCATCGGCCTCTCGGTCACCTCTCCGTTACTTCTGTGGGCCAGCAAGCCCGATGTGCCCGAATATATAGTCGTCCATTGGATAAGGTGCAAGACCCTAAAAGAGACTAAATTTATAGCAATTCGCTCTAGCTAGATTCTTTTGAAGAGGCTAATCAGTAGGGTATGAGCGACCACAAAAAAGAAATGAAAGAAGTTAAAGCCAAAGTGGCTGATGATATTGCCAAGGCTAAGACTGATAAGGGCGTGATAATAGTCCTAACGGGTGACGGCAAAGGAAAATCTAGCTCCGGGTTCGGCATGGTTCTTAGATGTCTTGGTCATGGAATGAAAGCTGGGGTTGTGCAGTTTATTAAGGGTCAGTGGAAGACAGGAGAGATGCTTTTTTGTGAGAAGCATTCTGACGTAGAGTATTTCAGTATGGGGGAGGGCTTTACTTGGGATACTCAGGATAAGCAGGGAGATATCGACCGAACCCGGGAGTGTTGGGAGCGAGCGAAGAAGATGATCGCAGACCCTAGTATCGACTATGTTCTGATTGATGAACTAAATGTTGTTACTTCCTTTGGCTATTTAGATCCTTCTGAGGTGGTCTCTGTTCTAAAGTCGAAGCCCGACAATAAACATGTTGTAATTACTGGCCGGGGAGCTGACAAATCAATAATCGAGTTAGCTGATACAGTTTCTGTAATCGAATCGCCTAAACACGCCTTTGATAATGGGGTAAAAGCCCAAAAGGGAATTGAATTTTAGTCTCTAGCCTTGAGCCGGATTACATTATCTGCGATGGTTCAGCCATAGTGTAGAATAAGTCGATCCTTGTGATTGAAAATTTGAGACTAGGGAATCTGGGTGTGAATCCCTCGCTGTCGCGCAACTGTATTGGTTATGAAAGCCACTGAGGAAGTTTTTCTCAACCACTAAACCGTTTTGGTTTGGGAAGGTGTGGTTAGTAAGTAATGTAGCTATTCATTTAGTTACGACAAAACCTAAGTCAGGATATCTAGCCTCATTTTGTTACTCGGATCTTTAATTCCCCGCGTGTGGGAAAAGGAAAAAATGAAAAATAAACTATTTCTGGCTACTATTGCCAGCTCCGTTGCCTTTAGCTCCTTTGCTTTTGCTCAGGAAGTAAATCCCGAACTCGATAGAGAACCAGTGGATCTCTATATTACAGCAAACAGAATTCCTACTTCTCTGGATCAAACAGGAAGTTCGGTTTCTGTGATCACCAAGGAAGAAATAGAGCGAAGTAACAAAACCTCAGTAGCGGATCTGATCCGAGAAACAGCGGGCTTAGACGTAGTCCGAACCGGTGCGCCAGGTGGAGTAACCAGTGTTTTTATTCGGGGAGCTGAAAGCGATCATACTTTGATTTTAATTGATGGCATTCGAGCTAATTCAAATGTTACTGGCTCTTTTGATTTTTCTAATTTGAACGCTTCTAATATTGAAAGTATAGAAATCATTAGAGGTCCTCAAAGTGTTCTCTATGGCTCAGAAGCAATAGGAGGAGTCATTAATATTACTACTTCCGCAGGTTCTGGTCAGGGAGTTACAGGAAAAGCTCGGTTGTCGGGTGGAAGCTTTGGAACGCAGAACTACTTGGCTCAGGTGGCTGTGGTGGAAGAGGCAGTCTCGGCTAGCTTTTCTGCAGCCTATTCAGACAGCGATGGTTTTTCGACTGCCTCTGAGAGAAATGGAAATACCGAAAAAGATGCTTACGAAAATCTAGCTTTAAACGGAAAAGTTTCCGCAGGATTTCTTGAGGAAGGAAGAGCAGAGCTTTCGGTTCGCTTCGTTAATGGTCAAGCGGAGTTAGATGGCTTTGATTTTACCGAAGGGCCAGTGGATGACCCAAATTTTGAGCAAGACAACGATCAGTTGGCAGGATCACTTTCTTTATCTCATCCAATTAGTGAACATTTTAAGGCAAGTGTGAAGTTAGGAGCGAGTCGTGACAACTTAGAGGGAACAGATCCTGATAGTGAGTTCAATAACTATGACATTGAAAGTCAAACTGAGAGCATTACGACAACTCTGGAAGTGCTGCCGGACTGGATAGGAGTTCTGGTTTTAGGTCACACCTTTGAAAGCAGAAAAACTGATGACAATGGTAATGTTGATGTTAGTCGCGATATTAATTCCTTTTTCATCCAGGAAAAATTCGCTCTTGAAGATTGGCCAGTGATTACGGCTGGAGTTCGTTACGATGATGACTCTGATTTTGGTGATGAAACTACTTTTCGAACTTCTTTGCTCTACACCTGTAAAGAGTGTGACCTGACTTTTAGAGGTAGTTTCGGAACTGGGTTCAAGGCTCCGTCGGCTAATGAACTGTTTTTTCCTGGTTTTGGAAATCCAGATTTAGAGGCAGAAACTAGCTGGGGTTATGACTTGGGTGTTGAAATTCCTTTGGTTAAGGATAAGG
This sequence comes from uncultured bacterium, assembly GCA_938022485.1. Classification (GTDB taxonomy): domain Bacteria; phylum Bdellovibrionota_C; class UBA2361; order SZUA-149; family CALKYB01; genus CALKYB01. The sequence goes on from CALIEE010000018.1 coordinate 2,901, forward strand.
CCTCTTTAACTCTAACTTGGTTTCAAAGTGAGATAGACGATCTAATCACTTCCGATCCGGAGACTTTTCTTGCTGCAAACATAGACCAAGCTAATATTCAGGGAATTGAGTCTGCCCTAAGTGTTGATATTTGTCCTGGCCTGAACGCGGGGCTTCACTACACTTGGACTGATACTGAAGATGATGCCACCGGAGAGCAACTTGCAAGAAGGCCAAAGCATCGAGCTCGACTTTCAATCAACGCTAATCCAATTCCTAAGTTAGATGTTGGTATTTCACTTCTTCTGGTTAGAGATCGAATTGATACCGACCTAAGCGATATGGATGATTACGAGCGAGTTGACCTTAGGGCTTCCTATTGGGTTACTGAAAATATCAAACCTTTTCTACGAATCGACAATCTTTTTGATGAAGATTACGAGGAGCTAGCAGGTTATGAAACTACGGATATTGCCGCCTTTGGTGGAGTTGAGTTCCGTCTTTAGGTTTCAACATATAGTCGGGCTGCTCCTGCTGGTGATTTTCACTAGCGGGGCAGCATTTGCTCAATCCCCTGAAAGGATTGTGACCCTCTCTCCTAGTATTACAGAGATCGTTTTTGCTTTAGGTAGAGGATCGTCACTTGTCGGCGTTTCCTCCTACTCTGACTATCCAGAGGCTGCGAAATCTATTACTTCAGTTGGTGGACTTTATGACTCCAACTTGGAGCAGATTTTATCATTGAAACCTGATCTGATAGTTGCACCTGTTGAACACAAACTAGCTCAAGAGAAGTTTAGCTTTGAGGGGATAGATAAGATCTCGGTGAGTCAGGAAACCTTAGCTGAAATAGATGATTCAATTATAAAGATCGCTAGAGCCCTGCATCGAGAAGAAAAAGGCAAAAATATTGTAAAGAACAATAGAGAGAGACTTAATCTCTTAAGGAACAACTTTAAAGAAAAAGGGCTTTCTGCTCTAGTGGTTTTTGGTGGAGCGGAGAGTCTTCAATCTGTTTTTGTTTCAGGTGACAAGACTCTTTACCAAGAGATACTTCAGTTTTTAGGTGTGTCGAATGCTTACAAGGGAAACCTAGAATTTCCAAAACTAAGCCCAGAGGGATTGGTCTCAACCGCATCAGACTTGATTATAAATCTAATTCCAGAAGTAGAGGGGACTGTGGTGAAGAAAGAGCAGGTAATGAGGCGTTGGAAGGCACTTCCAGGCTTATCCCCTAAGCTTAGAAAGAATATTTTTATTTTAACTCCTGAGTATTTGGTTAACCCGGGACCACGCTATCCTTTGATCGTCGAAGATTTTGCTAAAGTTTTGAGGCAGTTTAGTGATTGAGGTTAACAACCTTTCTTTTACTCCCGCAGGGGCTGAGAAAGCTATACTCAAAGCTTTGGATTTTTCCTTGCCGGCTAAGGGCTTAACCTCAGTTGTAGGTCCAAATGGTTCAGGGAAAACTACTCTACTGCGCTGCTTGCTATCGCTCTTGCCTTATTCCGGTAGTTGTAAAATCTCTAATAAAGAAGCTGGTAAGTATTCAAGGCAGGAAGTTTCTCGCTTGATTAGCTATATTCCTCAGATTAGCCAATCTCTTCCTGGTTTTAGCGTGAAGGAATTTGTTGAGTTGGCTCGCAGGCCTCATTTGAAAAATAGTTTCGATCGCTCCAGAGTACATGGTTCCGTAGTGGAAGACTCTCTTAAACTAGCTGGATGTGAAAACTTTTCTTCTAGATTAATTGCAAGTCTCTCAGGTGGTGAAAGACAACGAGTATTTGTCGCTGCTGCTCTGGCTCAAGAAACGCCTCTGATCTTGATGGACGAGCCAGGAGCTTTTCTCGACCCAGAACATGAAGAAGCTCTTTTTAATTTACTTGCGGACCTCAAGAGCGAAAAATCAATTGTTGTGGTTAGTCATGATCTCAATCGTTGTAGTGTCTCAAGTGATGCCATTCTTGCCCTAAAGAATGGGGATAAATTTTACTATGGAGAGCCTTCTGGTTTAATCGAAGAGAAAAAGCTGCAAGAACTTTATAATCGAAAGTTTGTTTTTGTTGAGCACCCGGAGTGTCAAAGTAAAATGATTTTGCCGGAGAGTGCCCGGTGACTAAGTCTTGTAAAACCTTTCGCGTAAGCCTCTTGGTAATCTTCACATTGGCTGCCCTTGTGTTGGCACCTACGATTGGAGCCGCTGGCTTTGGTTTCTCTGCTTCTGACGAAATTTTGTTAAGGCTTAGAATACCCAGAGTTTTATTGGGTTTTTTTGCTGGTGCTGTTCTTGGGGGAGCAGGGGTCATTTTTCAGTCTCTGTTTAGGAATGATCTAGCTAGTCCGTATACATTAGGAGTAGCTGGGGGAGCTTCGTTTGGAGCAGTGCTTTCTATTAAACTTGGGCTGACCTCTGCAGTATTTGGTTTTTCCCTTCCAGCCCTAGGTGGGGTGATTGGAGCTTTGATAGCAACAATGCTGGTGGTTCTTCTATACCGCGCACGAGGTCATGCCTATGGACCAGCGACCATGTTACTTGGCGGAGTCGTTATCAGTTTTCTATTTTCAAGCCTT
>CALIEE010000019.1 GCA_938022485.1 uncultured bacterium
ACATCCAGGATATTGGTTCAAGGTACTATACTTACGTGAACACCTTGGCCTACACCATGGCGGTGGCAGCTAAAACAAATACCAAAATTATGGTTCTTGATAGGCCAAATCCAATCAATGGTATATCCATAGAAGGCTCTCCTCTAGTGGATACTTACAAAAGTTTTTGCGGTTACGCTCCTATTGGAAATCGTCACGGCCTAACAGCTGGTGAGCTTGCGATTCTTTTCAATCAAGGTCTAAGTCTTGGAGAAGGAACTGCGCCCGCGACTGCTTGCGAACTTGAGGTTCTAGAATTGGAAAATTGGGATCGCAGCTCGTTTTTTAGTGAGACTAATCTACCTTGGGTCCTACCCTCTCCGAATATGCCAACCTTAGAAACGGCTTTAGTCTACCCGGGTGGCTGCCTATTTGAAGCAACAAACATGTCTGAAGCCCGTGGAACGACTAGGCCTTTTGAATTAGTTGGTGCACCCTATATTGATCCGGAACAATGGAGCGAATTAAGCCTAGAGCTCTATACTGAACTTGCTGGTGAAAAGCCTGAAGGATTTTTTCTTCGCCAAACCAGCTTCACGCCAGGTTTTCAAAAATGGGCCAAAAAAACCTGCCATGGTGTGCAGATTCACATAACCGATTATGCCAAACCTTTTTCCTATCGACTTTGTTTGGCGATGATAGCTGCTGCCGCCAAGCTATACCCGAAGGACTTCGCATGGCGCTCAGATGCCTATGAGTTCAAGACGGAAATTTCGCCAATTGATATTCTGTACGGCAATCCCAACTTCAGGCTTCAGATTGGAAAAGACCCAAGCGATTTGAAGTCAATCAAGCAAGAAATTGAGGGATTTGAGAAAGACTACAGCGCCGTCCACAAACAGTTTAAGATTTACTAGGCAAAAAACCCTCATTTATCGCTATTAAATCGCAAAACTATAAATACTTACGATTCGTCTAGCATGTTGGCGATGCCCAGGAGCAGATGATCAGTCCTCTTCTCAATATTTCTCTCTTTAGTAAGAGCAGTCTTCTCGAAAACAAAATTTCCACCAGCTTGTGAAGCCTTGAGGAGTTCAACAAAAGCATCTTCCCCTTCGACTCCTTCTGCTCCGTTTTTACAGGACGCATTAACGACTTGACCTTCCTCAACTCCAATCTCTCCTGTGATAGCACCACAGTCTACCGACATAACACCGGTCTGCCGAGCACCCATGAATAGCTGTATAAGATCAAAAATACTGATGTGAGCAAAACTACCACTAACTCCATTACTTTTTCCACGTCTAGTAACAGCTTTAATTCTCAGCTCTAGCTCACCTTCATCCGCTGGCATTATGATGAAGTCGTCACAGCCTGCCTTGAAGCAATCCAGTTTTTCGTGATGTGTCTCACTGAAAACAATAACCGGAACATCAGCTAGAGTAGACTCCTCCTTACTGAGATCCAGTAAATCAAGTGCACCCAAACCAGGAAGTTTGTCTGAACATAGAATAACGTCTGGCACTGAAGCTCGAGACTCTTCGAGGCCAGAAATAATGCATTCCGAACTTTTTACCTCAAAACCAGCTTGCTCAAGACCAAAAGATAGTCTTTTAAGCTGGGTAAGGTCATCTTCTATTACTAAAACTGTGGTCACTGTAATAAACCCTTGATCTGTTTGCTTAGCTAAACTACTAGATTCCTATTCACTTTAAATAGGTTTAAAAAACTCTTTCAAATCTTTAGAGTCCTTTTGCTCCGAAGTAGACTCAAAGAGTTTAGGGAATTTTTGCTAAGCAATCTTTTTATTTGCTTGAACAACAAGCTGTGTTTTTAATAGTCTTTCCGGGATCTTAAGGTGTCTGACGAAAAAAGAAGTGGAATTTTAGGTGGTCTTCGAAACCCTGCTAAAAGGAAAGAAAAAACTGCTACCCAATCCACTAAACCCAGAACTCCCCTTAAACAAGACGAAAACGAGAAAATCACCATCGGTGACGAAGTTGGTAACAAAGGTTTAGGTAGACTCAGCCTTTCCGCAACCCAGTTCGAAACAATAAATAGCATCTTGGCTGGGCTTGTCGTAAAAACTAAATGCCCTGCTGTTATCCTTACTGATCACAGTGGACTAGTTATTGCTACTGATGGAAGTATGGGAAATGAGAATTTCCCTACCCTGGCTGCCCTCTCGGCTGCTGACTACGCCGCAACTAGCGAAATGTCTCGATTGATTGGCGAGACTGAGGGGTTCAAAATGCATTATCACGAAGGTCCCACCCTTAGTGTTTACGTTACCGGGGTTATCGCACAGTTCATTATTGTATTGGTTTTTAATAAAGACACTACCTTTGGTATGGTGAAAGTTTTGTCTACTAAGGCCGTAAAAGAATTAGTACAAGTGTTTACGGAGATTGATCAAAGTGTAGCCAAGAAGGATGCTGCTAATATGAACAACGCTCTAAATGACAATGAGTTTAACGATGAGCTAACTTCCCGGCTTGATGCAGCATTGACTGGGAAAAAGGATTGGGGCCATTAGTCGATTCATTGACTAGTCGAACCAAGGGTTTTTACAACAAATTTAAAGCTGGGATTGGAGAAAAAAAGTGTTTATTAACTACGGGCTTAATCAGATAGATTTAAAGATTGTCTACTACGGTCCAGGCTACTCTGGGAAGACCACTAATTTAGAGTGGGCTCACTCACATATCGATCCCGAACTAAGAAGTGACATTCTAAACCTTAAAACCAAAGAAGACAGAACTATCTTTTTTGATTTTATGCAATTCGAGGTCGGTAAAATTAAAGGCCTTACTCCTAAGTTCAACCTCTACACCGTGCCGGGTCAGGATATCTACACAGTAAGTAGAAAGATTATTTTAAATGGGGTTGATGGCGTAATCTACGTTGCCGACAGTGGCCAAGATAGAATGCGAGATAACCTATTTACTCTGATCGACTTGGTTAAAAACCTAAGAGAAAACAAACACAAGGTCGAAGAGTTTCCAATCATCATGCAGTACAATAAGCGTGACGTAGAGGGGGCTCTCCCGGTTGAGTATCTTAGAAAGACTTTGAATCGGTTTAACGCTCCTGACTTCGAGGGCGTAGCTATTCAAGGTGTTGGAGTATTTGAATCTCTTAGAACCGCTATTGACCTAGTCGTTAGAAGAGTTAGAAAGATGGTTTAAAACCTCCCTCGACATAAATAGCTACATTGCTTCTTCAGCAGCCTCTA
>CALIEE010000020.1 GCA_938022485.1 uncultured bacterium
TCATACTTGTTATAGTCCTTTTAAGCCTTGTTTCATGCCTAGTTGCAGAGTTTGCTTTCCTTGACTGGTTAGGGAATTATTTTGGTAAGTCTGTAGATAACACTCAGACTCCTGAGGAATTTACAGCTGAGCCGAATAGCGAATCCGAAGCGGACCAATCCTAAGGCGCCAAACAATATGCTCATGAAATAAGTTGGATTTCTAAACGATAGGGATTCAAAAAACTATCTAGATCTAAAAACGTCCCTGGTGCAATTGCTACGCAATGCAGAAAAATGTCAGAGAAACGCTCAAAAAATAGCCTAGAATAAGCCATTAGATTTAAGGTCGACATTGCACCTGTTCGGTCGATACCTAAAATGACAAATCCAGAAAAAAGTTATTATTTTTAAGGCCTTTTAGATGCTTAAGCATCTAAATGGGGCAGGATAATTTTCTCTTTATTGCTTAGATTTAAATTGAAAACTAGTACGGACAAACTTTTAGTTATTGTAGCCGCAATTGTAGCTTTCATACCTACTATTGTAGCTGAGTTGGGTGGTGTTGAGATACCCCAGCGTGCCCTGCTGGCTATTCAACTTATAAGCTGGGGGGGGATTGTTGTGCTCCTGGATCAAAGAAGTAGGTGTAAACAGTATATTGAACAGGCCGCTGAGCGTCTAGGCTTTAAACCCACCAAAGGCGATGTTGGAGTTCAGCTAGAAGAGTTACTTGGAAAAACTTCTAGATATCACGAGGCAAGCCATAACTTTGCTTTGGAAAGAAGCATAGATGGAAAACCTCTAGGTTCAAGCCTAAGAGAAATAGCTGAAATGACTCATAGAGAACTGGGAGCGAAGGCTGTTGAGCTTTCACTTTTCGACAAGGAGTCAGGACTTTGGTCTCAAGCGATTATGCTCGGCTCCCCAGACTCGGTTAACACCCAGGGCATGCTTAACGATGCCTCTGGAGAGGGTCGTCTCGAGTTAGTAACTGATAACCAAGGCTCTGTGACAGTGGAAGAACTTTCTTTTGCTGGTTCTCTATTTGGCGCGCTTCGGGTCGAAATGGATAAAGGCGAACAACTTTCTGTAGAAGATCGGGAAGTGCTCAAGCTCTTGGCAATGAGCGGAGCCTTACTCTTAGGAGATTCTAGATTCACGGAAGAATTATTGGTGATGAAAAGATTAGGTGAGGAGTCACTTAAAGCTAAGACAGGCTTCCTCGCTAACTTAAGCCACGAGATTCGTGGTCCTCTTAGCGTTATTTTGAACGGAGCGGAACTTACGATGGATGGTCTTTGTGGCCCTGTTACAGATTCACAAAAAGACACGCTTAAAATGATCAAGGACAATGGTGATCACTTATTGGAGTTGGTCAATGATGTCTTGGATTATGCGAAGGTAGAGGCAGGGAAAGTTTCGGCCAAGCCCGTGGAGATCCTAGTCGGTGAATTGATTAAGGACTTGCTTACTCTTGTTAGATCTCAGGTCACTCTTAAAAATCACAAAGTTGTGACGGAAGATATTGATGAGACTCTAGGAATAGTTTGTGACAAACGCCATTCTCGTCAGATTCTAATCAATTTTCTAACTAATGCCATAAAGTATACCCCAGAGGGGGGAACCATTACCGTTGGTGCCGAAAGAGTTAGAAACGGGATGGCTAAAATTTGGATAAAGGACAGTGGAGTGGGTATTCCTCTGGAGCATCACTCCAAGGTTTTTGGAGCCTTTGAAAGAGTAGATGAAAGATACTCAAATACTCAATCGGGAACTGGGCTGGGTATGCCACTTACTAGGAAACTGGCAGGGGTAAATGAGGGATCTGTAGATTTCGAATCTGAAGTGGGTCAGGGTTCAACATTTTGGGTGAACTTGCCAGCTATTGAAATTGATAGCAGGTCTTCAGCTAGCTCTGAGAAAGATGAAAAGGCGAATAAAAGTCAATCTGGTAAGGGGGAAAAGGTTCTTATTGTTGATTACAATCCCGATACCAGAGAAATGTATGATAGGTACTTAAGTCATCAGGGTTTTGATATTATTCAGGCCAGCTCCGGTAGGGACGTTCTGAAAGTGATTAGAGAAGAGGATATTGAATTGGCTGTTGTTGAAAATGACATGCCAGACATTGATGGTGAGGATATGGTTCTCGCTATTCGAGCCAATCCCAAAGTATCTTCTATTCCAATAATTCTGTTAAGTTCAAAGGCTTTTGTTTTTGATATCGAACATTTTCTTAAACTGGGTGTCGATAGGTGCCTAACCAAACCAGTTGAGCTATCCGAATTGGCTGATACTGCTCGAAGGTTAATTGACGAGACTTTTGAAGCTTAAGTTGGTTTAGACAACAGACGTTACTGTGAACTAGCTGATTTCATAGGCGAATCCCCTTAATTCTTTCAGATTCAAGAATAGTCCTTATTCTGTCGATATAATTTATGTTCAATGTTTGACGTTTTTTAAAGAGACTCTTTGAAGAAAGGGGTTCTCCGGAGAATTTTTTAGGGTTTTAATGAATAGAGAAGATACAGCAATCTTTACCGCTTACGATGGTTTCGTGCCTTCCAATGTCACAGAGCCTGAGAAGAAACTAATGTTGGCAATTCTAAACCAGGCCATGATTGATATTACGAAGCGAGGACAGCTCTACCGGGATGCTAGATACTTCTTTTTGGAAAAGGAGAGTGAATACCTATTCTCTTTCCCCGTAATTTGTCAGCAATTAGGAATCTGTTCCCATAAAATTCTTCAACATATCGGTTTGGTACCAACACCGGCCGGCGAAGGACTGGCCTCCGCCTAATAAATTATTTTTTAGTTCTTTTCCATGACTTGATCTGGGATGTAAGTTGAAGGGCTTCTTCAGATTTTAACAAAATTGAGCAAATCCCATAAACTATTGCCCCTATGATAACGCCGGCGACTACCTCTAAGAAAAGAGGAAGTTGAAGACCGCAGACTAGGTAAATAGCTAAAGTCATAGCTAGAGACGAAGCAATAGCTTTTAACAATTTCAAGGTCTGCAAAAGATATTGAATTGAGGATCCAATTTTTGGTAGAAGACAGGCCAGCAGTATTACTGTTAGGAAGGCAGTTAGGCTTCCTGCCAATGCAAGTCCATCATGCCCAAAATCAAAAGCAGGTAAAATACTTTGGATTGAGACTAAGCTATTAGTCAGTCCTGCATTGCTCTGTTGAGGTATTGGACCCATCAAAGTCAAAGCTAGGAAGAGGTTACAGCAGAGAGAAAAAACTGATACCAAGGCAGGGATTAGAGTGTTCTTACGCGCTAAATACATCCTAATAACCAAAGTCTGAACACTGACAGCCCAAAGCCCAATCGAGTAGGCTACTAGTGCTGAAGCCGTATTTTCTACACTTAATTGGTCAAAGCTGCCTCTGGAATAAATTAAATTAACTAGCTGGTCAGAGAGTAGGGCTAAGCCAAATGCTGCAGGAATAGTAATGAAGCTAACCCACCCCAGTGCCTGGTTGAATAGACTTTGTGCTTTTAAATAGTCCTCTTTGCTAACGGAGCGAGCCAATGCCGGGAGTAGAGCTGTAGCTAATGCGATTGAAAAAACACCAAGAGGAAACTGAAAAAGTCTATCAGCGTAGTAGAGCCAGGATATGCTGCCCTCAGTCAAAAAGGATGCGAGGAGAGTATTTATAAAAACAATAAATTGGTAAACGGAAGCACTTAAAACAGCCGGTGCCATCAATTTACAAAGTTTAGCAACAACCTCTGAACCAAAAGGGGTAGTGGGTAAAAACGAATAGCCAATTCTTTTAAGAAGAACAATTTGCGGAACCAATGCCAATACGCCACCAGCTAAAACCCCCCAAGCCAGTGAGGCAATGCCGTATCCAGAGAATGCCAGGGCAAATACAATAAGTGAGATATTAAGTATGGCAGGCGCAAATGCGGGTAGCGCAAAATATCCCAATACATTCAAGACAGCACTTGCCAAGGAAAGGAGGGAGACCATCACAATGTAAGGAAACATCATTCTCATTAGCTCTGAGGCTAAGTCGAACTTATCACTGCCTAGGACAAAGCCAGGCGCAAACAGTGCAGTAATTTGGTCGGCAAAAAAGATGCCAATAAGAGTCAAGCTTGTGGTCAAAACCAGAGTAAAGCCACAGCAGGCTCGAATTGCATCTTTTGCCTCTCTATCACCGATTTCTTGTTGATCAGTAAAAACGGGCACAAAGGCGCTAGCTAGGGCCCCCTCGGCAACCAATCTTCTAAGTAGGTTTGGAATTTTGAAGGCAACAAAAAAAGCATCGGTCTGAAGTCCTGCACCGTAAAAACCGGCTATTACAATATCTCTGATAAGTCCGAGCACTCTACTCGCAAGTGTTGCCAAACCAACACTTCCGGTCGATCTTGCTAGGCTGCTTCTTTTTGGGTTTTTATCTGACAAAGTTTTTGACCAACGAAACTTTTAAGTGTGGATGTTCTCAATATAAAAAGCCGACTATAATGATAGGAAAACCATAGTGAGTATTGGTAATCCTTATAACGCTAAAATCAACAAGCCTAAAATACCATTTCCGCGCG
>CALIEE010000021.1 GCA_938022485.1 uncultured bacterium
TGGCAATAGAGCCTATTGCGACGACAACAGCACCGGGCATGATAGCGCCACAGACTACTATTTCAACGTTACCGATGCCTTCGATAATATTATTAGAAATAATTATATAGAACGAGTGGGCGACCTTGATCATGGAGGCCACGGTTTTCAGGTTAAGGGAATTGGAGAACGTAATCTATTCGAAAATAATATAGCCGTTAACATTGATGGTGGAGGTATTTCAGTACGTCACCGAGAAGCTAAAAATAATATTTTTCGAGGCAACCATTTAATTGGTGGTTCTGGTATTCTCGTCCGCGATGAAGCCAGTGAAAATCTTTTTGAAAACAATCTTGTTGAAAACAGTAAATATGGGGTCTGGTTTACTGACTCTGTTGAACAAGGTCGAAATGGAGCTTCAAGTGGCAACACTTTCTTAGGAAATACATTTCGAAATGTCAGGGATTCAGCAATTGAATATAGAAGCACCTGGGGAGATCCTAACTCTTGGTCATTCGATGACCTATTTGAAAACCAGACAATTGACGGCGCTCCTGTTGTATTTCAAGCCGACCATAGAACAAGAAATATCACTATTCGTAACAGCATAATCGTTAATGTTCCAGTATGGGTTCAATCAAGAGCTCCAAGAACCACAAGTGAATTCCAACCCTCGGTTTCTAATGTCATAGTGAGAGACGGGCGGTTTGATATCCCAAGGTAAACTAATCTAAGGAACTTAGGCTTCGACGATTCTACTTTTCTCAATACTTGACATAGAGTGATTGAAAAGAACTCTAAGAGCGGCAGCCCCTGGAATGGCCAAAACCATTCCGGCAAGACCAAATAATTGCCCACCAATTATCAAAGCGAGAATCACGCCAAGCGGATGAATGCCAACGCTTTCGCCGACTATTTTAGGAGTCAGCAACACCCCTTCACAGAACTGAACGAAGCCAAAAACCATAAAAACTTGCACTATGGACCACCAATCTGGAGTAGTAACCAGGGTAAGAATCAAAGCAAGCACCAGCCCAATCGCTATGCCAAGATAAGGAACTATATTTAGGAAGCCTGCGATAACTCCCACAACAAGCGCTGAGGGAAGTCCTATTATCGAAAGACCAATTATATAGAGCACAGCCATTGTGGCTGATACTGTAAGCTGCCCCTTAAAAAAAGCATGGAGGTGACCCAATATCTCAGAGCCAACCTCACTAACCTTAGCTCTCGTCTCAGTGGGCAAGACACTTCCAATAAAACTGTGAATCAGATCTAAGTCTTTAGTAATGTAATAAACAAAGAAAGGTAAGAGAGTAAGGTTGATCACAGTTAAGGTGAATGAATATCCCTTCAGCACCGTATCTCCTAACTGACTCGCCACAAGACCAATTTGTTCAGCACCAAGCCCTGAAAATAATTCCTTTCCCCTGGCAAGAAGAGCTGCCGGGTCAAGGCTAACGCTACTTCCAGTAATATTATGAATGAAGACTTTCAGGCTTTCTGCGCCCTGGTCGAGATAACCAGGAAGAACCTTGGAGAAATGCTGATACTCTGCAATCAGCGTAGGCACGAGAATGGCTATAAAACCGACAATTGCAAAAGTTAGTGCAAAAAGAACCGTAAAAATAGCTAAGCCTCTCCTAACACCCCAAGTTTCAAATCTATCAACCAAAGGGTCCAGCAAAAGAGAAAGGAAGTAAGAAGCAAACAACAGAACTGTAACCTCTTTCACAGCAATCACTAGCCACAGCAAAAACGCAATGACAAGCGACCATACTAAAAGTCGTCGATTATCGGAGAGATGTTTCCCTAAAAAGGATAGTACTGGTTCAGGCATCAGCGAAATGTCATCACAGGCTCACCAAACAGCTGCTCCACTTTATTACAGAGTCCTTCCGAAGGTTCAACTTGAATTTGACCTGGCAAGGCCACAACGGTTTCGCTGTGACCTGAGCGGGTTAAGACAAGCTTTACTGGGCAAGCCCCCTGATGAGCCCGTAATAAGTCTTTAAGCTGAGAAATTTTCTCTCCAGAACAAACATCAGAGCGAATTTTAACAAGAGCTTCTCTAGCACTGCTATCCCTAAGCCGAATCGCCGACTGAACCCCTTTTGCGATGATTTGGCGTCTCTCATCAGAAACGTCGAGCTTTCCGCTAACCACAACTGGATCCTCAGAGCCTAGAATCTGATCAACTTTTTTGTAAACATCGGGCCATACTATAACTTCTATAGTGGATCTCAGATCTTCAAGAACAAAGGTAGCATAGCGATCACCTTTTTTAGTATTCTTCTCGCGAAGTAGCGTAATAATACCCCCAATTGTGACCTGCGACCCTTCAGGTGAATTAGCCAGACTATCAATTGATCCAGCACCAATCATTGCTATTTCGGAACTAAACTTCTCAAGTGGATGTCCAGACAGATAAAAACCAAGAGCATCTTTTTCATTGGCAAGCTTCTCTGAACTCACCCACTCCGGTCTTAATTCTCTTCCCGGGTCATATACTCCATCAGCACCCTCCCCTGCTGCTGCAGCAAAAAGACCGAGCTGGTTACTTTCTCTCTGCTCTCGCTCCTTTGCCGCTCGCTTGATTACATCCTCCAAGCGCTCTACCAGCTCTGCTCTACTAAAGTCACACCAATCAAAAGCCCCTGCTTTGATTAGATTCTCAAGTGCTCTTTTATTAAAACTACTATCCACTCTAGAACAAAAATCAAGTAGACTTTTAAAATCACCGTTAGTTTTTCTTTCCTCAATTAAGTGCTCAACAGATTTCTTGCCGACTCCTTTCAAGGCAGCGAGCGAAAAGACTATCTTCTTATCCGAAACGGCGAAGCCACTTTGACCTCTATTTACATCAGGCGGAGAAATTTTTATCCCCATCTCTTTACACTCGTTGATATTTTTCAGAGTCTTTTCGGTATCACCCATTTCAAATGTCATCAAAGCAGCTAGATAATACTTCGGGAAGTGAGTTTTCAAGTATGCCGTTTGATAGGAAATCATCGCATAGGCAACAGAGTGACTCCTGTTAAAACCGTAGCGGGCAAAAGTCTCCATTTGATCAAATACTTCACGCGCAATTTGATCTTTCACATTAAGCTTGGATGCTCCTTCCTGAAAAATCTCCCGCTGCTTGGCCATTTCCTCGGGTTTCTTTTTACCCATGGCTCGCCTGAGCATATCCGCTTGACCAAGAGAGTAACCCGCCATATCCCTGGCAATCTGCATGATCTGTTCTTGATAAAGAATAATTCCGTAGGTGTCTTTTAGTATTTTCTCTAACATCGGGTGCTGAAATCGAACAGGCTCCCGCCCATGCTTTCTATTGATGTAGACATCTGCCATTCCGGAGTCCAGTGGTCCCGGACGATAAAGAGCAAGAATAGCTACTATATCCTCAAAGCAGTTGGGCTTCATCCTGCCCACCATGTCTGTAATACCCGTAGACTCCAGTTGAAACACCCCGATGGTTCGTCCCGAAGAAATGAGCTTAAAAACTTTCGGATCAGCCAAATCTATTTTACTTAGATTTATCTCTTTTCCTGTACCTTCCTTAATTAGCCTTACTGCTTCGTGCAAAACTGTCAGAGTTTTTAAGCCAAGAAAATCGAACTTCACCAAACCAATTTTCTCTACACCGTTCATAGAAAATTGGGTTACTACTTGGCTGTCCTTATCAACCATTAGTGGTAGGTATTCCATGATTGGCAAATCAGAAATAACCAAGCCGGCAGCGTGAGTAGAAGTATGGCGAGACAGGCCCTCTAATTTCTGAGCGAGAGTAATCAGCTCTTTCCCCTCACCCTCTGCATACTCTCGCAGACGTTTCTCCATCTTAAGAGACTCAGCAATTGGATAGTCAAAACCTTGCCTCGGAGCCGGAATCAATTTAGCGATTCTATCCGTTTCGGCGTAACTAAGACCCAAAACTCGCCCAACATCCTTAATAGCGGCTTTAGCCTTAAGAGTTCCAAAAGTTACAATCTGGGCGACCTTATCTTTTCCGTACTTCTCGGTAACGTACTCAATTACCTTCTCTCTACCGTTAATACAGAAATCAATATCAATATCAGGAAGACTGATTCTCTCAGGGTTAAGAAATCTCTCGAAAAGAAGGTTATATGCAATTGGATCAATCTCAGTAATATCCAGCACCCAAGCCACTAGTGAGCCTGCCGCACTACCCCTACCCGGACCAACTGGTATGTCATTTTCTTTTGACCATTGAACAAAATCGGACACCACTAGAAAGTAGCCGAAAAAACCCATTTCATTAATTAGGTTTATCTCCTCTTCAAGTCTGGCCCTGTATTCGGGAAGGTCTTTCTCTCCAATTTCTTGGCCCTTATCAGCCAGTTCTTTTAGCCTCCTTTGTAGTCCATCCTCGCACTCTTTCTCGAAAAGCTCCTGCAGGCTTAGCTCCTTAGGTGGTTCGAATTGAGGCATGTGATAGGTTTTAAAATCAAACTCCAGCTCACATTTATTGGCAATCTCAAAACTTTGATGAACAGCTTCTTCAAATCCAGGCATGGACTTGAGCATCTCTTGCTCTGTTTTAAAATGGAGGCTAGCACCTTCGTGCTTCATGCGGTCAGGATCTGTAATCAATTTCCCTGTAGAAACGCACATCAAAACCTCTTGGGCATAATCATCTTCAGGGTGAAGATAATGACAATCATTAGTAGCAACCAATGGTATGCCAAGCTCCTTACTACAGTCGACGGCGATGGAATTGAGAGTTTGCTGCTCTACTATGTTGTGCGGTTGAACTTCTAAATAAAAACGATCCTGAAAAATCTCTTGGTAAAGCCTAGCTGTCTGCTGAGCTTTAGATAAGTCACCTGCTCTAGCACCCGCAGCAAACTCGCTACTCAAACAACCACTTAGACAAACTATGCCCTTGGAGTACTCCCGTAATAGTTCATGGTCGATACGCGGCTTAAAATAAAAGCCTTCAATGTAGGCAATACTAACCAGCGCACAAAGGTTTTTGTAACCCTGCTGATTCATAGCAAGCAAAGTTAAATGGTGAGTAGGGGCTCCACCCTGAGAGCGCGGTTTTCTCTCATGGCGACTTACTGGGTTGAGATAAACCTCACAGCCAATGATCGGTTTAATTCCGTTGTCACAAGCAGCTGAATAGAACTCTACTGCCCCATGCATGTTGCCATGATCGGTCATAGCAACAGCCTGCTGCCCCTGGCGAGCAGCTTCCTGCATCAAACCGGAGATTTTATTGGCGCCATCCAGAACACTATACTGGGTATGAAGATGTAGATGAACGAAACGGGACATTGACTAAGATACTATTTACTTGGCTCTAAACTAAGCCGTAAAATAGCACTAAAGGGCTTTGAAATCTAAGCACTTTGCTCCCTACAATTGTGGACAAACTTCAACTACTGGAAGGAAAAGATAAGAAAAAAAATGATAGATTTAAACCAGCTATTATTTTTATCCACACTCACCTAGAATTTAGCCTGAGCTTAAGTAAGTCACTGCTCCTAAATCTCGGATACTTTCTAGTTGGCACATTGGTCACCTTACCAGTCTTAGGATGACGAGCTTTCCAGGCCTTTCTTGCTTGCAGGTAAAACGAACCAAAAGAGCGAATCTGAACTCTTTTACCCTGGCGAAGCGCCTCTTCAATAGCTTGAAATACTTCCTCAGTCTGCTCCTTTGCAGCTCGAGGATCAATACCGTGGCGCTTCTCAATTAACTCTGAGAGACAATTCACCGTGCATATTTTGGAACTTTGAGCCTCAAGGCTGGGGACATAAAAAATTGATAAAATTGGAATTAGAGCTAGAAGCTTCATGATCGATCCTTCCGTAGTTGTTACTATAACTACTATCGAATCTTACTAAGCCTGGTTTCAATTTTTAGAATCTTTTTAGCCTAGAACCGCCAGATGTTGCTGGCCCTTTACCTAGGCCTCCACCTGACCCAGAAGCTGGATCCTGCGGACCATAGCTAGTAGGAGTTTGTTGAGAATTAGATCTTCCCCTACCAAGAGTTGGCGCCTGTGGCCCAGAGCTTCCTTGGCTATTTTGACTGTAACTTGAGTTTTTACCACCACGAGAAAGTGAAGGAGGTGCAGCTCCAGGACCTTTGCCGTTTCTTTTATCTTGCTTATTTTCGTACTGTGCGGCCATCTCATCTGAGAAACGTCGCATTTCCGCTTTTCGCTGCTGCTCTTTTTCTCTTTGCTTTAAGGCCTGCTTCTTTTTCCGCCTACGCTCTCGATCAGCTTGTGCTCTTTGCTTTGCGGCTTCAGCTATCTTGCGACGGCTTTCATCAGTTTCAAACATATTAAAATCCTCAAAAACCCTTCGATTTAGGTCACTTAACTATGTTATGAGGATTTTTGGAAAGTTTGATACCTAAAAACAAGTCTCAAAAAGCTAAAAACCGCAGCAAGATCGCCTTATTAGCTCTCTACGCGCCTTTGCACTAACTCTTTTAATCCCTGGAAACCTGGGTTTTGGAGCTTAACCTTTTTTGCCCTACTTCCAATTTGAGCAAGTGCATGGGCGTTAGAAAAGGAGAAGAATGTGAAACCACCACTAGGCCAAAACTTTTTGAAAAATTCAGGATTATCAGG
>CALIEE010000022.1 GCA_938022485.1 uncultured bacterium
GAGCCAGTTCTCATGTCAGATAAAGTTGAAAGCAAAGTCGCTAGTAAAAAACCTGCTTCAAAGAGCGCAAAGAAAATAACCGAGCCTAAAAGTACAGATAGCCCTGTTCAAAAAGCGTCAGTAGAGAAAGTTTCTAGCAAACCTGGGGCTGAAAGCTTGGGTTCAAAGGTCGCCTCAAGCGAGCCTTTGCAAAATGCTTTGGAAGCTGGTGGGGAG
This sequence comes from uncultured bacterium, assembly GCA_938022485.1. Classification (GTDB taxonomy): domain Bacteria; phylum Bdellovibrionota_C; class UBA2361; order SZUA-149; family CALKYB01; genus CALKYB01. Next base: position 217 of record CALIEE010000022.1, read on the forward strand.
AATCGAAAGTCAGAAATTAGGAAGAAGATTACAGGAACTTCAGAAGTGGATAAAAACAGAAATTACTCAGAGGAGCCCATGGGAGCAAGAATTAAAGTTATTGGAATTGGTGGTGGCGGCGGAAATGCCGTAAATAACATGATCAAAAGTGGTCTTGAGGGAGTAGAGTTTATTGCTGCCAATACCGATGCTCAAGCTTTGGCATCTTCTAAGGCTGAAAAGACCCTACAGCTCGGTTTTGAACTGACCAAAGGGCTTGGTGCTGGTGCAAACCCTGATGTGGGACAGGCTTCTGCTGAGGAGAGTATCGAAGAGATTCGAAAGCAGATTGAAGGGGCCGATATGGTTTTCGTCACTGCGGGAATGGGTGGTGGAACTGGTGGTGGAGCAGCTCCAACTGTTGCAAGCATTGCAAAAGAGATGGGTGCCTTGACTGTTGGTGTTGTAACCAAGCCATTCATGTTCGAAGGTAAGCGTCGGATGACAAATGCTGAAGCTGGCATCAATGCTCTTAAGGAAGAGGTTGATACTCTTATCACGATCCCTAACCAAAGATTGCTCTCAGTTGCTGGAAGAAATACTTCGCTACTAGATACTTTTAATAGTGCGGATGAAGTTCTTTACCAAGCCGTTAAGGGAATCAGTGATCTTATTCTTTTTGAAGGTTTGGTTAACGTCGACTTTGCTGATGTTCGAGCTGTGATGAGCGAGATGGGAATGGCGATGATGGGCTCTGGAGAGGCCGATGGAGAAAATCGTGCAGTGGATGCAGCTGACAAAGCGATTTCAAGTCCACTACTTGAAGATATCTCTATCCAGGGTGCTAGAGGAATTCTTATTAACGTTACTGCTGGTCCTGATGTCACTCTTCAGGAAATTAACGAAGCTGCTGAGCTTATTCATGCCGAAGCTCATGATGATGCTAATATCATCTGGGGTATGGTCATTGATGAAGCTATCGGCGACAAGGTTAGAGTCACTGTGATCGCAACTGGCTTCGGTGATGCTCATGATCGAGTGGGTGGGCTATCTGGAAAAACAGTTACAGGAAGCCGTTCTAGCGGAGGGCGACCTCAGGTTCAACCAGCGGCTAAACCGGGTAGGGTTGATGAGACTCGCTTGGATATTCCAACTTATATCAGAGAGAACAGAAAAGAGGCTCCTGAAGTTAAGTTGAAAAAGATTTCAGTAATTTCTTCGAACGGTGAGGATGATAAGTACGAAATCCCAACTTTTCTAAGAAGACAGGCTGACTAAAAGTCTTTAGAAAGTTTGTTCTTAAAGAGAATTAGAAAGCCGCTCTTTGAGCGGCTTTTTTTTTTGCTTCAGTAAGCTTGGCTCATTTGGAATGGAGGGTGGTGAGTGAAATTTTGCAAATATTGGATAATGACAAAAGCCGAAAAACATCTGTTAAGAAACAACCTCTGACATTATCCAAGTTACAACTATCGATTCCGCACGAGGCTTGAAAGCAATTTTACCTGACTTTTTTCTTTCGAGAGGTCTAAGACAATTGCATTTCTTCGATCTATTGGTGGAGACCTTCCAGTATCGCTATAAGAAAGCAGCAGCTCACTTACTGCATGGTCACAGGGTAGATATGGAAGCATTTTAGAGTCTTGGTTGAAAAATACTTTAAACCGAACTTGATTATCTTGCTCTCCAATTGCTGGATCGCAATTTCCACCAACACGACCAACTAACTGCGGGGCAATTAGATACTGGCCTTGAGACTCCAAAAACTCAGTCTTACTCAAGTTTTCAAGATATCTCATTTCCTGATTCTCAAAGGAATCTCCGAGAAAGTAAATGAAACATGTAGGAAGGAAAACGAGCATCATCGCAGGAAACATCCAGTTCGAGTATTCATTTTCGACCAGTTTTTTTGCCTTGTTTTTTCTAGTCCTTATTTCGGTCCTGGTAGTAAGAAACAACCAGGAAACGGCTATGTGTAGAAAAGCAAAAATGACTATTCTCTGCCAAGCGTCTAGGTAGGTTTCTGAGCTAGCTTCTACCCATATTAGAAGAGTTAAGAAGAGAAGTATCGTTCTGGTAACTCTAGTCCAGGTACAGGTAAAGACATCTTCGCCATAATTTGCAATGAGATTTGCTCTGAACTCAACGATGGTCTGGCCTAGATATGGTAATCCTGCCATAACGAAAGTTGGCCGAAATAACATTAGCTTTATGGGCAATGTAGCCGCAATTACTGCTGATATTACCAAGGCATTATCTATCATATTTAGTTCCAAGATCTGGAGCTCCTTTGCTGTGAAATTATTGTTATTAAACCCCTTCAAAATACGAAGCGAGTTTCAGGTAGGTAGGGCGAACAACGCACCTAAAGCTCACTTCTCCTTAAGGCTTTTGTCATTTTTCAGAAGTTTAGAGTGGTTAGGGGAAAAGTAACCTGGCCAAATTCTGAAAAAGACAAAAGTTAGGACTACTCGTAACGGGAGTGGAAAATGGTAGAGAGCTGGAGGCGAGAATTTTAGATTAAATTACTGTCTTTCTCAAGCTGGGGTTTTTGAAAAATATCAGGCAGCTTAGGGCTAACTGAAGATAGCGGGATTTCTGGGCTATTGTATTTTAAATAGGAGGGCGTCAGAGCAGGAATCTGCTCTGTTGGGTAAGCCCTCAACCCCCACCTGCAAATGAAACCTCAATAATCCTGAAAAACTTCATAGAGAAAAACTATAGCGGCAAAAGTAAGCATCAAATGAAACACGGACTCCGAAAATAGAAGCGCTGCCAAAAAACAAAATATCATTGTTAGCAAATAATCGGCGACCGAATGTAGAAAATAAACTTCAGTTGCTAGCTTGGTGGGGCGCGCAATCACTAATAATAAAAAGAACAAGAGCACGAAAATAAGAATGCCTGTTCTGCCTAGCGATTGACCAAATTCCTCCTTAAAATCGAAGCCGTAGGTATGGTTTATCAGCAATAAACTTACAATCACGCCTATCAATAGAAAGCGATTCCATATTACGCTTCCATCAAGATAACAATTATTCAGTTTCTTGATTAAATGTTGAGCTACTACCACATATACTAGAGTCATCAGGAACAATGATTTCGATACAAATTCAACAGTCAATATGCCGGCGAATGAGCAAAGTGCAACGAGTCCGGATAAATATGCCGTTGGGTAAAACTTCTCTACAATTAAGCGATCGACCTTAGTTTGTATGTAAGTCACGGTTAAAACCTTTTGTGAAAATGAGCTCTAAAATTATCATCAAATATGGAGTAATGGAATGGGGTTGAAACCATTACTGATTAGCTAGTGATATTTTTAGACTCTTGAGGCTAGTTCTAACTTATCTAAACCATTAAAGTTGCAGTTGGTATAATGGGCTTAGATAGCCATATTCACACTGTGAGGCGTTGAAACTTTAATTTGTTGGAACGACTATCCAGATAAAACCAGCTAAAACGGCAACTTAGCTTCTATGAGGTTCGGTATATTCTGGTATTCATAGAAATTCGCTGGGATTTCTGCTAAAAGCTGCTGCTCTAATATGGATGAACGAGCCTATAATCTTTCCCTAAGGAAAAAGGAAAAACTGCTGGTGCCCTTGGATGCAGCGAGCGGTGACGTGCGCTTGGTAATGGCTTATCCAAATCGTTACTGGATAGCGATGAGTAACCTAGGTTTTCAAGCTGTCTACAGGCTTTTCGCCGAGCAATCTAGATTCTCGGTTGAAAGGGCATATATGCCGGAGTCTGGAAGTTACTCATCCATTAAGACCTTTGAATCTAACAAACCAATTTCTTCTGCGGAGATTCTCGCAGTGAGCATTTCTTTTGAAACGGACTATGCCAATGTTCTTCATATGCTGAAGTCTGCAGGTGTTGATCTAAGCAGTTGCTCAGAACTCTCTAGGAAAGAAAGGCTTAGAAAAGGTCTTGAGCGAGAAGATAAAAATTTTTACCGACCCCTTACAATAGCAGGTGGGGCTGCTGTGACTTTAAACCCGGAGCCCCTGGCTAACTTTTTTGACCTTATCGTTATTGGGGAAGGAGAAGAAGTGGTTAGAGAAATCTCAGCCACCTACATTGCTTGTCGAGATGGTGGAAAAAGCTTCGATGAGATGCTTTATGAAATGTCAGGACTGGAAGGGGTGTATGTTCCCTCTTTAGTTGAAGCGGAATATGCTGAGGATCAAAGAGTTGAGGAGTTTAAAAACCTGGGGCACAAAACTTTTCCGATTCAGCGTCGCTTCGTAAAAGACATTTCTAGCTTTCCTTCAACTACTGTTATTCAAACGCCTGAGACTGAGTTTAAGTCGATGTATATGACTGAAACTGGTCGTGGTTGTGAGGTAGGCTGTAAGTTCTGTGTGGCTGGATATATGTATCGTCCAGTTAGGAAAAGAGATGAAAAATCTCTCACCGATACGGTAAAAATCGGTATTGAGTCCGGTGACTCTGTTGGATTTGTAGGAGCTGCTGTTTCTAGCCACCCTAAGATATCTAAGCTAGCTAGCTCCGTTGCTGCAGCAGGTAAGCGCGCTGCCCTTAGTTCAATTATGAGCCAAAAGGTCACTCCTGAGCTAGCAGGAAGTCTTTCAGAAAGTGAATACAAGACTGTAGCCTTGGCCCCGGAAGCGGGGAGTGAAGAGCTTCGATTTAGAATTGGTAAAAGGGTTTGTAATGAACAAATTCTTGATGGAGTTCGCACCCTGGCGAGTGAAGGAATAAGAAATTTTAAACTTTACTTCATTGTAGGTCTTCCGTCTGAAAAACAGGAGGATGTGCAAGCAATTGTGGACTTGGTTAAAGCCGCCCAAGAAGAGTCCTTGAAAGGAGCAAGGGAGCGAAAAGACGAGTTTAAGGTTGCACCAAAAGTTATTCTTTCAGTTAACCCCTTTATTCCAAAGTCCTGGACTCCTTTTCAGAGGCATGGATTCTTAGGATTTTCAGGACTTAAGAAAAAGCTCAAGAAAATTCGTTCCGGAGTTGCAAGTCTTCCCAACGTTGAAATGAAAAACGAATCGCCTAGAGAAAGTTATTTTCAGGCTTTGCTCTCAAGGGGGGACCGTCGAGTAGGGGATCTATTGATTTATCTTAACACTTACGACTTAGATTGGCGTTGGCTGGTGAAGAATGGCTCAAGAGAGATAATACCTGGGGTTCCTCCAGCTTCTTTTTATGTCGAAAGAGAAATGAGAGA
>CALIEE010000023.1 GCA_938022485.1 uncultured bacterium
GGAAGTAGACAGAAAACTGGGAAGAGTTTAAAGTTTATCATCCCCATTTTGAGTTAGCGATGATAGATTTCTGTCTTCATTCTTCATTTTAATCAACCCCCTGGTTGAGAAGGTCACAATCCATATTACCCCGCTAAATACCTCCCAGCTGAGTTTCAGACACTTCACAGAAATTGCTGCATCAAGCCCTATTTTTATATGACCAAATCAAGTTCCAAACGAACATTTTTTGCTGAGCCACTATGCAAATTAACTAATTAAAGCCTGATCAACTTAAATTAAATTAATTACATATGAATCACCAGCCCCCACCATTTCTCACCACACAATTTTTCAAGGTCATTTGTCAAGCAAATAGGCATAAATAAGAAAACATCCCCTAACAATAGCAGTTTTATTCACATTTTTGAACAATTTCGAATTCAGGCGTTTTTATGGAGGCCCTGGATCGTGTAACTGAACAAATTTTATCCCATAAATTTTGGAGAAATTAATCAGCATGGGCACTTCTGCAAGTGATACACATGCCCTGGAGATTATAGACTCTAGATGGTGTTATATCTTGGAGGTGCGAGCTCCTTTCAGAAAATTTCGAGCTCAAGAGAAGAACTAATGAAGATGATCAGATTGATTCAGATCATAAGAAGAAGATTTAAAATAAGAATGACCCCTTATAATTAAAGACACGTGAATTTAGTGAAAGAATAATAACTCTACCCTACCCAGTTAAAGATTCCAGATTGAAAAGACTCGCGATTTAAGATTCAATGCTCTTAAAGAGATCTAATCAAATTGAGAAGAAAGAAGAAAGTGATACATTAATGAAAAGATATATATTTAAAAGATGAACAGGAGAAAAATCTCTTTTTATTATATTATGTTGAAACTCCCAACTTGCTCCTTATAACTTAACATTTAGCAAATGCCTTCCTTTTTAATTATAGTAACTTTAAGTAACTCAACACAGAAAAGCAAAACCTAAAGAACCCTAGTTTCAAAGATACGCAACTTGGATGGAACAAATTACCAAAAGTTGGCAATTTTTCTTGGCGGGGGGAAAATGATTTGACAGAGCTTACGGCGCTGCAAAGCATGAAAATTTTTCGTCGGGTTTTGAATTCATCTAATTCAAAACCAACGTATTTTCAACGATATTTTTTGCTTCTTCCATCTCTCTCATCGTCTTTTACGAGGCAAGAGAAGAGGGAAGAAGAATAGCTAGCCCGTAGAAGAAGTAGCTACTCATAAGCTAGCTAGCCACGAACAATATCTCGGTCGGCTACTATAGCTAGCCGGTTCCTCCTCTTTTCCTCTGTTAGAACACCGGTTGGACTTCTTTGGTTGCGGTTATGTGTATTTACACATGCTCCTGCCCTTGCCCAGGCCATCTGGATTTTGACAGTTGAAATTGGCGGTATGGTTCTGCCACCTCAGGTTCAAGTTCAACCAACCCTTTTCTCCAGCCATATAGGCTGAGAAAGACTGTTGCTTAACCAACTGTCAGATATGCAATAATCTGCCAAGTTGCCATAGGCAGAGGATGGGTTAATAACTGCCAGTTTCCTCCCTCCAGCCTGGCTGGGAGAAACTGGCACAGAACCATGACTGCTTAAAAGAGCTCCCCAGATCCTAAACCAGTGTTAGTTTCTGTTGAACCATTGATACTGCTACAACTCATCACCTGTAAATATATTTGACTTACCCCAGAACTCTTGTCTGTCTCCAGGTAATATTGTCTCATCTTCTGCTAATCTTTGACACTATTATGTATATAATTGTATCCTCATACTTATAAAACTAACTACATGGTTAGTTTCTGTTGAACCATTGATACTGCTACAACTCATCACCTGTAAATATATTTGACTTACCCCAGAACTCTTGTCTGTCTCCAGGTCATTTGTTTCAAGCTCATCAACGGCTACCTTATCCCTAATACTTGATCCTCCACTCGCTCCCTGAGAGAAGGAGATAACTCGTGCTCGATCTGCATTATAAATGCGCGGTTGCTGATCTTCCAGCAGTATACCGCATCTTGGTGTTTAGAAGTACCCAACTGGAATCTCTTGCGTTTTCCCAGGGGTACTGATAAAACATAGTGGCGCTCGCAGACGTAAAGGGCCTCAAAAGGTAGGACAATATTGGTTTATTGTTTCTTGTTTGCAAAACAAGCTTCAGAACTGCCCGTCGATTCATTTGAACGACGTTAATTCCTTCTCTTTTACGCACATAAATACCTGGCAATAAAAGTAAGGCATCCCAAGTTCAAACAGAACCTTGTTTTACAAAACGATACTACAATTGTGATAGTAACTTAAATGTAGTAGCTAGGGCGCGTATAGTTTTTCAATCGTTGAAAAACCTGCTGCTTCTATTCACATTTTTCTTTCCTATTCCTCCCTTTTTTCTAAAAGACATAGCTACGTGTTCATAAAGTTAGTTCGCTTCCGCTACAGTCTTAGCGATATAAGACTAGTAAATTACAAACACGAACCTGAGTATTTCTATATGGGGACTGACTAATTAGACTACAGTTGTGAACCGGCCTGGTGAGAGTGGTCTATCTTTCTCGATCGGTAGCACTCTTAACACACACCAAATCTGTCGCCTTACAACTGGAAATCTATGTGTTGGATAACTGTTGGTAATGCTATGTGGCTAGTGTAAGTATCCAGTAAAATTAAATATTTTTCAAGCGAACAAACTAATGACATACGGCTACAGATCCTGTTATGACATTCTTAAGTCACTATAGCTTTAGGATCTGACTCGTGCTCTACACACTAAGTAGACCTCACGAACGCGCACGATAGCTAGGACCGAGCTAGCTGGAATACCAGCTGACTGAACTGCAATCTTTGAAGAAAAGTAGTAGCTAAGCTACTTCTTCTCAGATCTCGGTCCGCGCGTCTGTCTAGTAAAGCAAGACGGAATAGAGTAATCGGTGTCCCGCAGAGTGTGTCGCTCGGAAGTAAGATCTCCGGTCGAACTAACATTGCTGCTACAATTTGTCACACGTATATCAACCGATAGAGAACATTCTAAGGCTATAAATTTAAGGCTAGCTACGTAGAATTGTTGATATATACACCGAGTAAGAGTGCTCTGGAACGCAAGCAATCCTGAAAAACCACCTCTTCTAAAAGTTAAGAGAATTTTACTCCCTGCAAAGTAACATTCTTTAGTCACAAAATGGCTTACCGACGATTACAAAGACCTCCTACTCCCGATATTGGGGACATGGATGAGGCAGCAGCCATAGAATCTTTGAAGAGAACGACTGAAGGAAGAAATATCCTCACTGCAACCAGACCAGAATTGATGGGGGAAGATCCCAATAATATTAGTCTGGCCGTTCTCGCTCGTCGGATAGAAGTATCCATTGAAGAGGAAGAGAGAAGGACTGAGATTATGCGACGTCAGGATTTAGCCCAAATGGAGCAAAAAATCCAGCGAGAGATCGGTAATAAGATCAAAGCTCAACTAGAAGCCCTGACATCCCCTGATACCTCAGAACAGAGAGTATTAGTGGACCCTCCTACTGATTATGGCGAACACCCCACCTTAGGTGTCCCGGCCAGAATGGAGCTAAGGAAAACTCTGTTCACCTGTCTTAACGCTAAGGCTAAATTCACAGGTGACAAGGGAGGTCCAGCAAAGGGAGAGCTAGACGTCGTTAGCTTATTGGAAAGTTTGGCTAGGGGACAGGCACAAATGGGACTCAGTGAATCTGAGTTCTTAAACGTGTTTATTAGCTCCTGCGCAGGAACCCCCCAGAGTCTGTTGGTAGACTTTATCAAACAGGTCGAGGCGGAACTCATGACAATTCCGCAGATATTTTTAAGATTCACAGATATGTTCTTTCATGATCTGCGACCTGACCAGGCTTTCAACAAACTCAAGGGGCTAAAGCATAGGCATCAATTCACTTCCCTCGCGGATGCCGACAACAGCATTCGCAAACTAGCTAGATTAGCCAGCTTAGGGGAGAAAACTGCTGAGCGAAGGAAACTTTTCCTCCAAAAATATTATAAGGAGACCCTGCTGTCAATAATTCCTGACAAATATATTTCTGTTGTACAGCAACAAATTGATACCAAAGAAACGCTTTCTGGCAAAGAACTTCTTGCCAGTGATTTGCTAGGAATATGTCGCGCTTTCCGCGTTGACATTGACACGCTTTTCTACAACAAGAATAGTGGTAGCAAAAGCGAGGGTCAAGCTAATAAAGCTTCAGGCGGTCGAAATAAGACTCGCCGCCAGCAGCAGCAGCAGCAGAATGATGGCCAAGCTAACGCGGTACAAACGCGTAGCCAAAGTAACTCGTCCAATAAGGACCGTAAGAACAATTCACAAAACTATTCAAACGGTCAATCTCAAAGGCAAAACAACGGCCATAACAATGGTAATAACCACAATGGCGGCCAAAATGGCAACAGTTCCCGACCCAACGGAAACGGGAACGGAAATGGTAATGGCTCGGGTAGAAATGGCGGCAACAAAGGTCGAAATGACAAGCCTCTGAACCTGCAAGAGTGTAAACTCTGCATGCAAACCCAGCACCAGTTTGATCAGTGTCCACTGTTCAAACCTCACGAAAGGACCATTTCTGGCACACTATGTAGTTGCCCCATGAAGGCTTATCACCTTCAGAAATTCTGCCCAATCAGAAAAAACTGATTGCCTTGAGCTCAAAACGCACCCCATATGCATTTGAGCCCAAGAAATCCTTTCCCTCTTTTTCTTCTCCCTATCAATTTTCTAAGTTCAAGAAACTAAAGCAGCTCTCAATTACTAGATTCAAGAAAAATAGAGTCTGCGTGATCAAGAAATCCGCAGCTAACAAGATGAGATCCCAACCTAATTCTAACCTCTTGGCACAGAAACTACCTCAGTTTTCGAAATGTCTCCAACTGATAGACGATCGTAACGCTGCTAAGGCAGGTTCGATTAAGTCTAGTTCTCTCAAAATCAGAAAGAGACGTGCTCTTGTGATTAATCCTAAACACAAATTAACTTTTAAAATGTTTAGGACAGCAATTCAAAAATGGCGTTCCTTACACAAAATAACATTTTTTAAGCAAAAGGTTAGAAAGAATTTGAACATTCGCAAGGTGGGATATAGAGAAGTAGGCATTAACTACGACGACAACCGTTTCCGATTTCACCGGTTATATGTTGATGCCTATATTGATGATGTAAAATTGGAAGCCCAGATTGACTCTGGAGCTGACACCAATCTTATATCATTAAATTTATTAGAAGCAGTTTGTCCCGACTGGCGGTCGTTGCGACCCGCGGGCAAAGTTGCACTAACTAGTGCTAGTTCTGATCCTATCTCAATAAAAGCTACGAGATGGATCAACCTGAAACTTTCCGCTCACGATAAGGGCCAAGAGCATAAGTTTGCTATTGTCAGAACTAAAGGGTATTTTTTGCTCAGTTCTGAACTTATCTTCTCTTTACATTTATCTCTATTTTGGAAACCCAACTGCTCATATCCTTTCATTTCATGGAAAAATAGAAAAGATAATTCTAGGTATACAGCTCCTACTTGGTCGTGCACCAGGCATGCTAAAGCTAGAAACGTATCCTCCTTAACCTTGATTCCCAACGAACAAAGGTGTGTGAGTTTGCAACTAAGCATGGTTACTACTCACTCTAGCTGTGAGGTAACGAACATCTTAGATCATTCCCACCTTCTGGCTGGAGCCAAAAATTTAATAGTTTTGCCCACTCAAAGCAGGATAGACGAGCATAATAGAGTAAATGCGGTTGTTTTCAACCCTTCTGAACATGAGATTTCCATCTCACCGGAATCCCTAACGGCTAAGGTTCGTTTCGACGTTGACGACGGTTGCTCCGTTTTTACCGCGGATGATCTCATAAAAGATCACACAGCCATACCTAGCTTACTAAGCGAGTCAACTTACCAACCTTTTCCCATAGCTAATTTGCCCGCTCACACGCTCCATCAGTACGCACGCATACTGACAGCTCATGCTGAGCTGAGATACGAGCTTGAAAAAGAAGAAGAAGAATCTTCTTCGGCAACAGCTACTGTGGATGCCGGTTACATTCCGAGTCAGCAAGAAAGAGAAGAAAAACTAAAGACCCTATATAACAAAGATTCAGACATTGCTGACTTTGATCGTGATTATGGACAAGATTTAGGTCTTGAAACACCTCTTCCAGAGTTCCAACCTTTAGAGCAGTTTGACATTAACTCTGTCCAACCTGCCTATAGATCATATGTTAGGTATCTTTTGAATAAATATGATGCGGCAATGTCACGCCATTCCTATGATATAGGCGACACTAGCAAGACACTTGGCTATCTTACTATTCCATTAGTTAAGGAACTGCCTAAATGTAACAACAAAGTGTATAGCCTTCAGGGACATAAGAGAGAGATTCTTAAATCAATTCTCCTTATGATGCTGAAGCACAAAATGATCGAACGATCTTCGACTGATAAGCTAGCTTGCCCTTGTTTTATCATAGGTAAAAAAGATCCTAACAGCAGTCCCCGTTTTCTAATTGACTCGACTCAAATCAATCCTTATCTTGCTACTACACATCAGATTCTGCCTAAGATACAACCTCTTCTGCAAGAACTTGGAAATGTTAAACCTAAGCTCATTTCATCCATGGATATTAGTAGTGCCTACCACAGCATTAAGTTAAGTCCTAGAACTTCAAATAATATCCATATCAGCACAGAGTTTGGTACATTCAAAGCATTATGTACGTTGCAGGGCCTGGCGCCCGTACCTGGCATTTATAGCCAGTACATGCAAATTGCATTGCACAGCGACTACAAAAATGAAATGCGACCTGATATCATTCAGAACGTCCACTTCTTTTTGGATGACGTCCTTGCCGCTTCAGGCGACAGCAACATTGACTTAGGATTACAAACTAAGCTCCTGTCTGACATTCAGAAATTTGAACATGAAAAAGATAAAAACGATCCCTCATACAAATCACTCTCAATGTCTGACAAACAAGATGCTTTGAGCCACCTGCTGCTATTGGATGCAGTCCTCGAACGACTCGCATACCACGGCTTTAAGTTCGCTCCCAAGAAACTTAGCCTGTTTCAGAAATCAGCTAAAGTTTTGGGTCACATTCTGGACTCCAACGGTTTAACAGTAGATCAAGAAAGAATTGATAAAATGATAAACGCTCCGCTACCTGAAAATCGTACACAGATGCAACGATTTCTTGGCTTCCTCTCGAGCGTCAAATACTTTTCACCTCCAGAACTAAGCCAGCAGCATGCTATCATGGCACCCTTAACCAGTGCCAAAGTCGACTTCAAATTAACAAAGACACACATTGATGCCTTCAACAAAGCAAAAGAATTGTTGACCTCACAGCCATTTTATCTGGATTTCCCTGACTATGAGGCTTGTAAAATATTATTTACTGACGCATCAGATATTCTGCTTAGTGGAGTCCTGCTGGATGTTCAGTTCCCAGCACTCTACACTAACCTAATACCAATCAATTCAAAAGCACAGAATAGTATTCATTTAGACGTACATCAAAACGACTCTTTAACTAACTGTGCCTCAGCTCTTCATAACTACAATCTAATGTTGATACGTTCGCAATCAAAACCTCTAAGCTCTTTCTTCGAAGCCATTAGCTGTCACATTGAACTAGCTAATATGGCCAATGTCCCCATTAATCACAAATTTCTGAGGACAGCTGTTTTAGGTTTTATAGATAATAGTTCATTAAAACATGAATTTTCTTCAATTTTGTCGGGGGAGGGTATGTCGTTGCAGCAATTTTTGGAAAAATTTGCAGCTTCACATACTGGAATTGACAAAAATCAATTCCTGATATCTGCTACAGCCAGATATTTAGATCGCGAAATCATTATTGTCACCCATAAAGGGGACAAAACTCGGATCCGAATCCATCCCTCCTCGCACAAAGCAAAAAGGAAGCCTGTTTTTTGGCTGCTTTTCGACCAGCAAGCACAGCAATTCTTTCCATTAGCTCAATACGCGGCTAACAGCATGTGTAAGTACACTAGCTATAGCGTTGTACACAATGATCTTCCCTATATGCAGAAAGACGAGATAGTAGCAGCTATGAAATCATTCATATCCAACCCTAAAAAGGCTGGACTGCCATTGAAATGCAATGTGGTAGGTTACTTTAGTCAAGTCATCCCTGCTATAGACAGAGACAAAGCTATTTGGTTGAAAGAATCTCAAGCATTGATCAATTCCTTGTATAAATTCAAATCCCTACTTGAACTCGCTCCGGTGGTAGTCTCATTCTGTGACAGTAGTGTCGTGTACCTACTTTGTCAGAGAGCTATCACGGAGAGTTGTCTCAAAATACGCAGAACTGCTGCTATGCTTAAGCTAGAATATCCCAATCTAGTAGTAGCAGGATTGCCAGGGAAGGAAAATGTTTCTGACTATTTGAGCCGCATTATGACCCTGCCTTCTGTGGTTGTGAACAGCATAAATAGCAAACAAATTCATATTGAAGAATGCAAGGAATTAGACTTCAAACCCTTTAGTCTTCCTGAAGCAGAAGTCTTTATCGATAACATGCCAATTAAACATTCTATAATTGCCAAAACAGAAAGAGCAAAGCAACGAGAATCTGATACTCCAACCGACAAACCCACAATCCTACTGGCTGTGGAAGACAGTGTGGATATTCGTGATGAATCGGCAAAGCAGACATTAAACCGTGCAGACAAAATTCTTTTAGACACTATCCGCCCAACTCAAGCCCTTGGGAATCGTCTTACTAAAAGCGAGGTGTTTACAGCTCAGCACATTTGGTTAGAAGAGAATGAGAAAGACCCCGACCGAATTATTTGTGATAAAAATTTCTGTTTGGATGCAAAGTCAGGATTATACAAGTATGACGGCTTAATATTTTTGCCTCCCTCTCTGGAAGGAGTGGCCCTAAGTTACTATCATTTGATTGCCGGACACATTGGTCAACGGAAATTGCATGATATGATGCGAAGGACCTACTACATTCCGGAATTAGTGGAGAAATGTAAAATCTTCTGTTCGGCCTGTCACGCTTGTGCTCTAGTCAATCCATCAACGAAAACCAAATTCGCGTCCGGCTCAGTCCCTATTCCTCGAACCTGCTGGGAAACAATCTCGATGGACTTTCTCGAAGTCAGTAAGAATAGCCCCGGAGTTAAGGCTGTTTTAGTGTTGACTGACCATTTCTCGAAAGCAATGTTTACATTTTTAATGAAATCTACTGCTGCCACTCCTGTGTTAGAGAAATTAAGAGAGTTCTTGATGTACACTGGTTGTGCAACCAGGTATGTACTCACAGACAATGGTGCGCCATTCTCAGGTCAGGAGTTTAACAAGTTTCTGTATATTATGGGAATCTACAAGATTAAAAGCACTCCTTATTTAAGCAGAGCCAGAGGTCAAGTAGAGGTCTGTAATAGGATTATAAACAATCTACTCAGAAAATTGTTATTGCTAAGTCCCAGATACAATTTCCAGGACTTACTCTTTCTTGCCCCTATCATGTATAACTCTAGTGTGAACCACCAGACAAAACTCCCTCCTTATGAAATAATATTTGGTCGGGTTCCTGCTCTGTTTGGTCCCTTGAGTGGAAAAGCGCGAGAGCCGCCAAAGCTCTTCACTGAATCAGTAAGGGAGGAATTGGTCAAGCTCAAAGAGGCTATACAAGAAAGAGTTGCAACCACTCGTGAGTTGTTGCAAGCAAATCAGGACAAATATCTGCAGCGCGTTAATAAAAGGAGAAGACCGTTGCCTAACATCAATCCTGGGGAGATTTGCTTTATCAAAAATCAATCCAGTGTTGAAGTAGGAGAAAGATCAAAATTGCGACCACGACTTTACAAAAGTCCATTCATAGTAGTAGCTTCCAAGAAAACCACTGTCATAGTAATGAGGCTTGCTGACGGATTTGTCACTTCTCGTCACCCGGATGACCTATTAATATATTCTGCCAAGACCAAGAAGCATCTTATGCTGCAAGATCTAGGGCCAGAAGTTTGGGCCATTCTGGGAGAAGAACTAGACCCTGACAAGTTGGAGAATCTAGCCAAGACAGACCAACTGCCACTCATATACCAGGACAGGATATTGGAAAACCCCTCCAGACCTACCACTAGGTCGCTAAGCAAACAAGCAAAGCTGCTGGAAAATGCTTATGTGGAGCAAGAAGAAGAAGAAGCTGATGACCAAAACGCAGATGATTCCGTCTTGGACTCTTTAATGTATCCGGACCCCTCTGCACCCAAGAAAGTAAGGTTCAATCTACCCTAAGTTGAGGGGGAGTTTTTCCTTCCGGCCAGCTCTCTGCCTTGCTAAATTGATAGACCGGACTAAGTGCGATCGTTAATTCAGTTTCATTACGTGAATTGATCGGATCGCACTGGTAAGTCTCAAATCTATCGAAAAGGCATTAAAAGTTAATTATTATTGACTTAGCGGCTATGAGCTGGAGTACGGAGTTAATACGACATAAGGAAAATCTCTCATTCTCCCCTAAGCATCATGCATCCTATCACCACCTTCCTATTCGTCGTCGTGGGCATGACCCTGGTTTGGGGACGTCCCCAGTTTCAAGTGGATCCAAATGCCCGGACCATCAAAATGGAGGAGACCGCTGTATCCTCCACCACGACAATCACCAGCGCAGAGGTCACCACCGTCACCACAAGCACCACCACTGAAACACCAATGTTGCTGCTGGACCCTGGATTGGAAGAGGCCGTTGGAGGCAACTTCCTGTTGGAAGGGCCAGTTTTACACATCTGGG
>CALIEE010000024.1 GCA_938022485.1 uncultured bacterium
ACTATCCATCAAACGGCTATTACTCTTACCGATATCAATAGCTGGGTAGTGTTGAACCTGAGCTAAACGAGAGTTCAAGTAAAGATGTCCGTCAAGAATCGATCTCACTTCCTCACCTAAAATATCGTCCAACTGCTCAGAGGCAAGTAGAATAGTATAAATTGCCGTAATACTACCCTCCGCTGTCTTACCAGCTCGCTCTAAAAGTTCAGGTAGAGTTGTAAAAACGGATGGGGGATAACCCTGCCTCACTGGAGGCTCACCAATACTCAAAGCAATCTCTCTCAAAGCTCTAGCGAAACGAGTGAGAGAGTCCATTAACAACATTACAGCTTTACCTTGGTCTCTAAAATATTCAGCCACTGCAGTTGCAGCGTAGGCTGCATTGATCCTTCTAAGAGCAGGATCATCACTTGTAGAAACAATCACAACTGATCTGGCCAAACCATCTTCTCCCAAGTTCTCCTCGAGGAAGTCTAGAACTTCACGCCCCCTCTCTCCGACCAAGGCAATAACATTAACATCAGCCGTACTGTTTCTTGAGATCATTCCGAGTAAGCTAGATTTTCCAACTCCAGCCGAAGAAAACACTCCAACTCTCTGGCCTTCACCTAAGGTAAAACAGGAATCTATAGCTTTAACTCCAGTAGCTAGAGGTTCTGTGATCCTTTCCCGCTTCATAGACTCCGGAGCAAGAGCTCGAACCGGGTATTTCTCCAAACAGTCAATTGGACCCTTGCCATCAATTGGCTCACCCATGGAATCAATAACTCGACCTAAAAGAGAATCGCCAACTGGAATTTCTAAAGAATGACCATGATTGATAACTTGAGTTTTAGGCCCAACCTCATGGAGCTGATCGAAAGGTGTTAAAAAGATATCTTCCTCATCAAACCCAACTACCTGAGCTTTAACAGGAGGGCGGCCGTGAGGCTCAATGGTACAAAGCTCACCGATATGGGCGTTAGGCAAACGGGCCTGAACCACATTGCCAATAATTCTAGTCACTCGCCCCTTCATAACAGCAGGCAGAGCTTCGACATTATCTAGCTTGTCGTAAAACTTGTCGAGGGTGAAACGAGAAGAGACGAGCTCTAGCGGAGTTCCCTTTCTTCTACGCTTATCTTTTTTATTTGAGATTACCATTTTGCTGAATCCCAAGTCTCTGAGCGATCACTTTAAGTAGCGATTCCACAGTTGCATCAACTTCACCGAATTCGGTCTTAACCATACAACCACCGGCGGCAATCATTTTATTAGTTTCAATTCTCACTGCACCACCAGTAAGCTGTTCCAGATCACTTAAATGAGCTTCTATTTCTGGTCGGTCAGAGGGGTTGATCACAAGAGTAGAGCTTTCCCCAATAATGGAGCCCTGCAATGCTTTCAATGCAATCCTTGTTGCGGTCTCAGGTGCTACTTTTACATGCTCCCCGATAATTGAAGCACAAATGGATAAAGCGAGGCGGGCTGCCTTATGAGCAAGTTCATCTTCAAGCCCTGCGCTATCCTCCATCATTCGAACAGCAACTCCTGCTACTTCTTGACGGGCAATATCCAAACCTGCCTGATAACCTTTTTCCTCGGCTGCCTTAGCTATTTCCTCCGCGCGATTCTCAGCTGCCTCAACAATACTTTGAGCTTCACTGAGCGCCTCGCTCATACTTGGTTGTTTTGGCTCGCTCATTATCCGGTTCATCGGTCTGTGGTCCCATTCTGGAAAAACCCATTGCGACTAAAGCTATCGCACCCACTAAACCAACAGTATATCCCACTAGTTGCGTTAATACATGTACTATCAGGGCCAGACTTAAAGTGGCTGGTATCCTGCTTTCAGACATCTTCATTATGATGCTCCAAGCACCCTCATAGGCTCCAAAACCCATAAGACCACTAATTGGCAAACTTGCTGTAGCTTCAGCCAAAATAAAGGAAACTGATGTAATTAGTGGGTCAATATCACTAGCCCCCAAACCCCATTGTTTCACTACAGCCAGCACTAAAACATACAAACTTCCGTATTTTGCAACTCGCAGAACAAGTGTTTGAAAAATCAATAAGGGATAACTTCCCGTCTCTCTGGTCTTTTCTAAGTCTTCACCGATTCTCGAAGCGAAATCCGTTAACTTCACTTTAAGCCTGTCTAGGGCGCCACGGGTTGGCAGTTTATCTGTTAGCTCCAAAACTTTTGCGACTACTTTGTCCGAGTAATAAAGAGCAGTAAGAAGAAATAGGGAAAAAAATCCAGCTCCCAAAATGACAGTCCAACTAAGTTCTAGGCCAGAGCCAGCTCCACCTCCAATTAGCAATGCCAGCAATACTACAGAAAAAACTATAGCCAACACCGCTAAGTCCAAAGCCAAACACAAACTAAAGACAGACGTAGCAGAAATAAGGTTAATGCCGAACCTTTTGAGCACGTAGAAAAAACTAGCTTCACCAAGTCTGGCTGGAAACATATCTACGAGAGCATTACGAATGGCAGTAACAACAGTCATTTTTGAAAACCCGACATGTCCACTGGTTTCGTCGACTCTATGAAGCAAAACAAGGTAGCGCCAAGAGCGGACTAACAGAGCTGTCAAACTCATAGTTAGGTAGGTAAAAAATAGAACCTTGTCGGTATTCAAAACTATATCAAAAAGATCTTCTTGCTTTAGACCGGCAGCTTTAAGCTCTTTTAGTAAAAACCAAACTAAAAGAACTGTAATGACGGCTGAAATTAGAATGTGTAGTTTTTTCATGTTAAAGATAGAACTCAGACTCTAGCGGTAAATATCTAAAGCTTGGAGGGAAAATACCAGGCCACTTTACTTTGAAATAATTTTCGCTGGGCAGCCAACAGCAATAGCCCCGTCGGGAACATCCTCGCGAACCAAAGAATGGGCCCCTATAATTGCATTGTTTCCAATTTTGACTCCATCCAAAATGGTAGCCCGAGTTCCAATCCAACAATGCTTGCCAATTTGAACACCACCTTTGAGCTCCATATCCTGCTCGATCATTGCCTTCCCTTCATCCGCCTTTCCATGATTTCCGGGACCAATGTAGCAATA